>JAYEGD010000290.1:0-26112 GCA_034658915.1 Campylobacterota bacterium
CTATCCATCATCCCCATTTGCAGGCTCATTTGTAATTTTAGAAGTTATGTTTGGGCAGATATTTTTTGCAGTTGTAATTGCAAAAATAGTCTCTCTAAGCTTAGTTGAGCAATTAAAGAAGTAATAGTGGCACTAAAAATTACCGAAAAATCTCAAAAACGAAAGTTTTTGTAGCTTTAGGGGGTTGTAGGGACAAATTGTCCATGCCACTAAAATGGACGCGTTCATTTTAGTGTGCAAATCAATGAAGCCTCTTGACCTCTTTGTCCAACTTTCCAGCTTTTAATTTTGCTAAATAGCTATCTAACTCTTTTTTTACGCCTGAGCTTAATATAAAGAGTCCTAAAATGTTTGGCAGTGCCATGGCTAAAATCAGATAAAAACTAAAATCTACCATTATATCTGTACTCACAATTGAAGCAATCATAGCTAAACCTAAAAAGATTAACTTGTAAATAAGTGAGTATTTTGAGCCAAAAAGATATACCCATGCACGCTCACCATAGTATGACCATGAAATCATCGTACTAAATGCAAAAAGCACAATAGATATTGACAAAATAGTAGGAAACCACCAAACAACACTACCATACGCAGCAGCAGTTAATGCAGCTCCTTGTTTAGCAGCGATTAACTCTCCAAAACCATTAATAGGGTCATGGACACCTGTAATTATGATTACAAGTGCAGTCATTGTACAAACAACAACAGTGTCAATAAAAGGCTCATACAGTGCAACCATACCTTGAGAAACTGGATGCTTTACTTTAGCAGGTGCATGAGCAACAGCAGATGAACCAAGCCCAGCTTCACTAGAAAAAACTGCTCGCTGAAACCCTTGAACAATCACTCCAACAATTCCACCCTCAACTGCGTGTGGTGCAAATGCTTCACTAAAAATCAATCCAAACGCATGAGGAATCAGATCATAGTTTGAACCCAAAATCCATAATGATGCGCCAATGTATATTACAACCATTGATGGGACAACTTTTGCAGTCACGGTCGCAATTCTCTTTACGCCACCAATAATTACAGCACCCACAATAACTGCTAATCCCATTCCAAATACAAGTGGATTTGTCTCAAAAAAACTCACCTGTTGTTGTACTACACCTAACGCTTGAGATACTTGAAAGGTGTTTCCACCTCCAATTGCTCCACCAATCATTAAAAATGCGAATACAACTGCTAAAACTTTTCCAAATTTAGCGTAACCTTTTTGAGCCAAACCCTTTGAGAGGTACTCCATAGGACCACCCATAACAGAGCCATCTTTTAAAAACTCACGATGCTGCAGTGAGAGAGTAACCTCTGTAAACTTTAGACTCATACCTAAAAAACCAGCAATTATCATCCAAAATGTAGCCCCTGCCCCACCAATTGAGACAGCTAGTGCAACACCCGCAATATTTCCAAGCCCAACAGTAGCAGACAGAGCAGTCGTAAGTGCAGCGAAAGGTTCAATTTCGCCTCTATCATCTTTAGTTCTGAAACGCCCTCTTATAACCTCATAACTATGCTTAAACATTCTAAGGTTAATAAACCTCATCAATATAGTTAAATAGAGACCTCCTAAAATTAGCCATGCTACTAAAAATGGAACTTTCATCTCTCCACCAAAACCTAACAAAATGTCAAAAAACAAAATTGCACCTAAAAAATCATTAATACCTATAAACAGTTCATTCATACTTACTCTCCTGGACCCTTAACTCTTTTGGCTTTTTTAAACAAAATATCACTCGGACTTCTCTTTAACTCTAATACCGTCTCATTAATGTTTAGCGTTAAAGAGCTCAACTCATCTAAAAGTTCATCAAGTTTATTGATAGAGTTTTGACTAATATCTTTAACACTGTAGTCACCTCTTTTAATGCTCTTCTCTAAAATCTTTGCAACTTTTGAGACATTTTTAGACGCTTCGCTCATATCTTCAAATGTAACACTAGCATCTTTTTCAAACTTTTTTCCATCTTCTATTAGTGACTCAATACTACTCATATTTGCTTTTAAAGTTGCAGTAATACTTTGAATATTCTCAATAGAAGCATCTATGTTTTCAATGTTTTTACTACTTAATAGCAAATTAATTTTACCTAATGAATCAATCAATTTATTAGAAATTTCAGATAGCACCTCATCAACTCTAACAAGTGTTGATGGAGTTGATTTTATGTAAGCAATTTTATCTTTACATGTAATCAAAGTAGGCGACTTGTTAGAGCCACCATGAAGCTCAATAAATGCCAAACCAGTCATTCCATAAAATTTCAAACTCGCCAACGTATCTTCTTTAATAGGCACAGACTCATTTACATGTAAAAGAAGTAAAACCTCTTTAGTGTTTGATGGATTAATCTGCATAGAATCTACACTACCAACATTTACACCCATGTACTTAACACTAGCTTGTGGATTAAGACCCGAAACAGACTCACTCATAACAACATAGTAACTTTTTAAACCACTCTCGTCTCCATATTTACTCAACCAAAAAATGAAGCCAATTAGTGCAAAACTAATTAAAACAAAAAATGTTCCAACCATCACATATGATGCTCTGCTATCCATTAATGCCTCTCTTTCCATAAAAAAAACTTTTTATTATAGGATGATTACACTTCATAACCTCTTGCAAAGTTCCTTGCGCAACCACTCTAGCCTCTGCTAAAAGTGCAAACCTATCTACACTATTTTTAATTGAGTCTAAGTCGTGAGTAATCATAACAATACTCAATCCCAGCAAATCTCTCAACTCTACAATAAGTTCATCAAACATATTAGCACTTATGGGGTCTAACCCTGATGTTGGCTCATCTAAAAAAAGAAGCTGAGGATCCATGCTTAAAGCTCTAGCTAACCCTGCTCTTTTTTTCATTCCACCACTCAACTGCGCTGGATGCATACTCTTTACATGTAGAGGAAGTCCTACTAAATCAAGTTTTGCATCTACAATTTTATCTATTAAAGAGTTCTCAATATTTGTGTACTCTTTTAGTGGGAGTGCAATATTTTGTGCAACATTTAAAGATGAATAGAGCGCACCTGATTGAAACAAAACTCCCCAATTTCTTCTTAAAAAATCGCCATCACTAATGCTAATGTTTGAGAGTTTTTTACCTAAAATTGTAATGTTGCCACTGCTGGGTTTTTGCAACATTATCATCTCTCTTAGAAGTGTAGATTTACCACTTCCACTTCCACCCAGCAGTGCATAAATTTCGCCTCTATTCACACTCAAGCTAAGACCATTATGAACTACATTTTCACCAAATGATGTAACAATATTTTGAACATCAACTACAACTTCACTCATAAATTCAACTTCGTTAAAATAACTGAAAAAATAGCGTCACACAAAATAACTAAAAAAATTGAATTAACAACGCTAATGGTAGTGTAACGCCCAATACTCTCACTACTAGAAGATACTTGAAATCCTCTAAAACAGCTAATGGAAGCAATTAGTAGTGCAAAAAATGGTGCTTTAATTAACCCAATGTAAAAGTGTCTAATATTTAAAACATCTTGAGTTCTATCTAAAAACTCACTAAAAGTGATGTTTAGTTGTGCCTTTGCAACAACCATACCGCCAAATATTCCGACAATATCTGCAACAAAAATAAGCAACACCATAGCAACCATAAGTGCAATAATACGAGGAAGAACTAAAAATCTGTACGGATTAAACCCCATAGCTTTCATAGCATCAATCTCTTCAGTTAGCTTCATAACGCCCAACTGAGCTGTGTAAGCTGAACCACTTCTTCCAGCTACAACCACCGCAGTCATAAGAGGTGCCAACTCTCTTGTTAAAGAGATAGTTATCATATCTACAACAAACATATTGGCGCCTAGTTTCTCTAACTGAACTGCACCTTGAAATGTTGTTACAACACCAATTAAGAATGATGTAACAAAAATGATGGGAAGTGCTTTTACTCCTGCGTCTTGAATGTGTCTAAAAATGGAGTTAAATCTTATGGAGCTAGGGTGTAAAATGTAGTAGATGAGCGCAAAAACACTCTCCCCAGTAAAGTTTAAAAAAAGTTTTAACTCATCTTTAATACCTACAAGATATTTGCCAATATAGTAAAATAGGCTCTCTTTTTTAGTTACCTTAACTTCACTATTTTGCACACTGCTTAGTAGCTTGTAAAGCTCTAAATGTCTCTTTGTAGCACCCTTTACATGTAGTGCAATATTTGCTTTTTTCAATCTCTCATAAAACTCAATAAAAAGTAAAATAGATGAAGAGTCAAACTCCTTTACATCTTCTACATGTAGAACTACCTCTTTGATGTTTTTGAGTGAAATCTTTTTCAACTCTTTAGAGATTTCTCCCACTCTTTGTACTTTACAATTATCACTAACACTAATGTTAAGTCTCTCATCTTCTACATGTAGAGTAATCAATTTTACTTCCACATAGAGTTATTAATAAGTAAATGATACGCCAAATTTTTAAAAAATTTTCCAAAAGAGACAGATGTAAGCTTCTCAGTATTAATAGTAAAATTCAGACAAACAACATCTTGACTCACACACTGCGCACTATATGGTACAGCTGAGTTAAAAACTGCATATGCATCTACAACAAACTCATTTGCACCAATATATTTTTCAATATCACGGCTAAAAAGCCTCACTTCACCAGAGATAAGCAGCAAAAGATGAGAGAAGTTTGTATCTTCAACAACAATAAAATCTCCAGATCTATATTTTTTAAAAATTGCACTCTCTATGGAGTTCTCTAAATTCTTCTCATTAATATCTAAAAAGAGTCTCAACTTTTTTTGTAAAATAACCTTTGTAGGAGTAGTTGAAGCTACACTACTTTGTGCTAAATGTCTATCTGATGCATGTTTAAAGCAGTACTCTTTAGCTCCATTAATTCTCATTTTAAGAGCGTCATCAACAACAATTTTTGTAACAATATTTTTTGAGTAATACTCTAAAAATTTACAAATATTAAGTTCACCTCTAACACCAGAACGCAATAAAAAGTTCTCTATTAATTTAGAAGATTTTGCACGAGAAAACATCTCTTTATTGTACTCATAAGCATAAGTGTCTAAAATTTGAAAAAACTTACTCTCAATAGAGGATTTAATCTCCTCAAAAATATCAAAAAAAGCCCCTTTATGGTAATCATAAAAGTTATTTACATATTTAACAAGCTCTTTAATTGATTTGTCTAAAATATCCCTTTTATCAAGCACGTCGGCGTGTCGTGTGCGAAGATATTTTATGTTCTCTTCATTAGGATTTTGAATTTTTTTGTAAAGAGCATCTTCTTGTTTGTTTAACTCAATAAGTTCAAACTCTTCAGCTTCAAGCAACTCCACTTTGTCCATAAAGCTCTCTTGCTTTTTTAAAAAACTGTTTTCATAAAGGGTAAGAGAGTTTTTTGAACGCATTTTAAAGTTAAAATATTTGTCATAAATAGAGTTTAACTTAACAAAGGAGTCCTCTAACTCTTGAGTAATAATTCGCTCATCAATATTACGAAACAGCCCAGTTGCAGAACTTATGAGGTCTTTAAAAATAATATAGTGAAAATCTTCATCTGCTGAAGCAATACGTTCAAAAGAGTAGCTATCACTTACTAAAATATCATCTTTAAAATAGGTTACTATACTCTGCTTGTACTGTGAGGTTAACTTTGTCATAAACAGTATAGTACCAAAAAAAGTGTTAAAATATGAGGAGTTAAAGGATAAAGTATATAAAAAAGTAGTATGATGGTGCTCAATACTGGACTTGAACCAGTGACTTTTTCCTTGTCGAGGAAACACTCTACCACTGAGTTAATCGAGCTGCTTTTTAAAAGAGCTGGAATTATAGCAAAAGAACTATAAAACCATCTTTATATCCACTTTTATGATATTTGACATACTTTTTTATCTCCTTGAAATTTTATTATATAATTCAAAAAATATTCAGATAAATATTCATACTAATAAATGGAACATATAATGAAAAAAGAATCTACTCAAACAAAGGATGGGAAAGCATTTGAATATTCTATTCTAAAAGAATTTAAAGAAAAACTAGGAAGTTCAACGACAGTAGAGGTTTTAGAAAACAATGCATTATTAACAGCACAAAAACACTTTAATTCTTTTAAAAAAATAGAACAAGCAGAATTTCTACTTTATGCAAGTTTTGCAGTTAACTTTTTAATTGATATAGAACCAAGATTATCTAACAGCTTTGATGAAGATGATATTTTACAATTAGAAATATTAACATATGACAAGGGACAAGATGGTGATGTGAGAGATGTTGTTGCTATAAGATTATTACAAAAATGGGAAATAGGGATTTCAGCTAAAAATAATCATAAAGCTATAAAACACTCAAGACTTTCTAATAAAATAGATTTTGGAGAAAAATGGCTTGGAATAAAATCATCAACACAATATTTCGATGAAATAAGACCAATATTTAACTCTCTTGAAAAAATGAGAACAGAAAGTAATAAAACTAAAACTTGGAAATCTTTAGGCGATTATCATCATACAGTATATATTCCTATATTAGAAGCCTTTAAAACAGAATTATTAAGAATATATAATACAAACCCTTCTCAAGTTGCTTCTACTTTAGTAGAGTATCTAATAGGAACTAAAGATTTTTATAAAGTAATTAAAAGTAGAAACAATATTGAAATTCAAGCATATAATTTGCACGGCACTTTAAATTTACCTTTTAAAGATATTAATCCTAAATTTAATACACCAAAAGTTAATTTACCAACTGAAATTACCAACATATCGTATAAAAAAGACACACTAACAACTTTAATCGTTGAATTAAATAACGATTGGACACTATCTTTTCGAATTCATAATGCAAGTTCTAGAATTGAACCATCATTAAAATTTGATATAAATTTACTAAAAGCACCTAATTCATTATTTACCAATAAACTTTCTATTGGAGGAGAAGAGTAATGAATATAATATCTCTGTTTTCTGGTGCTGGAGGATTGGATTTAGGTTTTGAAAAAGCAGGTTTTAAAACTATTTGGGCGAATGAATATGACAAAGAAATTTGGCAAACATTTGAAAAAAATTTTCCTGATACCATTTTAGATAGAAGAAGTATATCAAAAATAGCATCAGATGAAATACCAGAAACATTAGGACTTATCGGTGGACCTCCATGTCAAAGTTGGAGTGAAGCAGGAAAATCAAGAGGGATAGAAGACCATAGGGGACAACTATTTTTTGAGTTTATAAGAGTTTTAAGAGATAAAAAACCTCTATTTTTCTTAGCTGAAAATGTTTCAGGAATGTTAGCTCCAAGACATGAAGATGCATTGGAAAATATAAAAAACCACTTTATCGATAGTGGATACACTTTATCGTTTAAACTCATGAATGCTCATGATTATAAAGTGCCTCAAGATAGAAAAAGGATATTTTTTATTGGATTTAGAAATGACCTAAATATCACTTTTAAATTTCCAAAAGAGTTTGAAAAAAAACGATTTTTAAAAGATGTTATTTCTGATTTAAAAGATAATGTACTTCCTGCTAAAGAAAAAAATTATACAAATGCTGATAAGTGCAAAATAGAAAATCATGAATTTATGATTGGTGGATTTTCATCAATGTTTATGTCTAGAAATCGAGTTAGAGGTTGGGATGAACCATCATTTACAATTCAAGCGGGTGGAAGACATGCACCACTACATCCACAAGCACCTAAGATGCAACTTGTAGAGCAAAATAAAAGAATATTTGTTCCACATAGTGAACATCTGTATAGAAGACTTAGTGTTAGAGAGTGTGCTAGAATACAAACATTCCCAGATAGTCATAAATTCTATTATAAAAATGTGACTGCTGGATATAAAATGGTTGGTAATGCTGTACCTCCTAACCTCGCATACTACTTAGCAAAAAAAATAATTGAAGACTTACAAAGTATTCATCCTAACAAAACAGTGGAACTCACAAATATACCTATCGCTGGTAATTCTAATTATTACGAAAATAGCTATATTCCTGAAATTCAAGCTGTGTCAGGCTAGAAGGTACATTTGTAGTTCAACACAACCGTTATGTTCACACCAAGAAAATCAATGAGAGAATCATTTAAAAGTAAAATTATAGAAGTTTGCAATAAGAAAATTGAAACTAGAGGTTCAAATGTTTCATAAAAAGCATATAGAAGAACATTTTATCTCTCGAAAACATTGTTTTCGTAGCTTTAAGGGGTGGTAGGGACAAAATTGTCCCTACTACTAAAACGGACGGAGGCGTTTTAGTGCATAACATCAGTTATTAAATCTCTAAGCTTGATTTACGTTAGCATTATGTAAAGCATCATCAAGCTCTTGATCAGAAATCTTTTTCCATGTACTTAAGTCAATTCCAAGTGTAACATCTCTTCTTAAATATTTAGCATTCTCTTTTTCTTGGTGTTCTAGTAACTCTAGCACATCCTTGATATCAATCATAGCACCATCATTTCTTGGCATAACTCCATAATCTGCTGGGTCGCTAAAGTCTCCTGTTAGGGCTCTGATTAATGTATCACTCTCTACAATATTGAAGTCATTAATAGCCTCATTTATATCAACTTTTATTCCCATCTCATCGAGTAATTTCAGTTGAGTTCTGAATGCTACATCTTCCCACTCTACCGCTCTTTGAGCGTTTAATAAAGACAAACCAGAATAGATTTTTTTATCATTTTTGTTGTATGGATTCTTAATATCAAAAGATAAAGCACCAAACCTCTTGCTATCTCCATATCGTGACTGCATAAGAGTTTCTGTGAGCGCATGAGCTAGTTCATGAACTCCTCTCCATACTTTTGTATATTCTACATCATTAAATGCACCATGAGCAGAGTAAGGGTCATAAACAAAAATATTACCTTTTGCATAGCCATTCTTTTTAAGGCTTCTACTAGATGGCTGTTTAATTATTGTCTTCTCTCCAATTTTTCTACCAATATTGTCTGGATTCGTAGAAATATATTCAATATTGTATCCATACTTTTTAGCTAATTCATCTATGTAGTTTGGATTTTCAACCAGCTTACTTAATACGATAGACTTTAGCATATCAGCACTATTTTTGTTTGAGAACATCTCAAAAGTTCTACTAAATATAGCTTTGCACAAAGTATCAAAAGATTTTTTATCTCCCTGAGATGCCTTTTGTACAAGTTCAGCAGGCGCAGCAGATGTATTTATATGATGGCTAGTTGCATTAGTGTCGTTTGCTTTATTCATATTGGCTCCAAAAGTGTTAACTTATATCTTCTATTTTACTACTTTTAAGTAAAACTTTTTTAGTTTGACATTCGATATATTCTAAAAAATGGTAACTGTTGTAAAAAATACTATACTGTTCATATTTCATACCAAGACTTAGTGCATCATTTTTACTGATTCTATAAACAATAAAGCTATCTTCTTTGTGCTCATCACACTTTCCAACTGTACCCTCATATTCATATTTCAAAGCCTTTAAATCATCTTCTAACTTATGGTTGAGTATCTTGTTTTCTGCCTCTGAAAGTTCTCTATTCATAGGGTTCCATGCTGTAATAATAGCAAATGGTATATCTAAAGATAGACTCTCTTCTAACTCTTCAATACCAACCCAAATTTCTTCTGATTTATTCTTAAATAGAAATTTATTGCGTCTGTAAATATCTATGAGTTGCACAGTCATTTAATACTCAACCACAACACAAAGCTTTTTTATAAACATCCATATCTTCTCTTTTTCCTACTGCTATAATGTAAATCATAACCTCGTCCTCAATAGTTTCATTCTATGGAGCGGTAAAAAGCTTTTAAAGGTCAAAGGATTAATTACCCTTTGACCTTTTTTTTGCCCTCCTAGAATATTTTAACCCATTTCCCAACATCATTGTTATAGCAAAAGAACTATAAAACCATCTTTATGTTTTGATGTGCTTTTAGGGCTTCGTAGATGAAGTTTCTGTCATCTTCATTATGAACTAGTAGGTCTAAGTTCATACTTATGTACTTGCCGCTTCCACTTTTATTTGAGTGAGCTAGTTTATGCTCTCTTGTCTCAATTGCACTATGTATCGCTTTTTCAATTGCCTCTTTCTCATAGCCTATTAGCTTGTAAGTCCAATTGCAAGGATACTCTAGCTCTAACTTCTCTTTACTATCGTTTATAACTTCCACTTTTTCCTCCTACTTTTGACTCTAGTTGAATATCTGTAATTATCATTGACTTATCTATCGCTTTTATCATGTCATAGATTGTTAAAAGTCCAACACTTACACCTGTTAATGCTTCCATCTCAACACCAGTTTGACCTGTAAGTTTTGCTGTTACAAATAGTTTAAAGCCATCTTCTAACTCTTTAACATCACAGTTTATACCACTTAAATTAAGTGGATGACACATCGGAATCAGTTCACTTGTTTTTTTAGTTGCCATAATTGCTGCAACAATTGCAGTTTGTAAAACAGGACCTTTTTTTGATTTTTCATTAACAATTATGTCATACGCTTCACTGCTCATATGAATTTTGCCACTTGCAACTGCTACTCTTGTTGTCTCAGTTTTTTCACTAACATCAACCATTTTTGGTCTATCTTTTTCATCTAAATGTGTTAGACTCATCTGCTATCCTTACTGCTTTATTGTACTCGTCTTTGTAATTTAAGTTCATAAACTCATCTTCACTCTCACATGTAATTAGTTTTGAGTTTGAATTTTTTATTAGTTTTCCTAAACGGTGGTTTTTATCTTCTACCATTTTTTGAAATGTCTCTTTTAACTTTGTGCTATAGACCCCACACATGGGTTGCATTCCACTACATGTAGAAGCTACTGTAATGTCGTAACCATCTGAGCTATTAATTAACTTTAAAATTGTCTCTTTTGTAACAAATGGGGTATCTACACTAATAACAAAAAGAGAGTCACTTTTCAAATATTCACAGCAACTAAGTAGTGCTACTGTTGGTGCGCTATCTTCACTTATTCTCAAATCTTCAATGAAATTTGCTTGAAAATCAAACTTATCTTTTGACTTTGTGCTTATATATACCTCTGAAAATATCCTGCTCATCTTCACATGTAGATACTCACTAAGCGTTTCAAAACCTCCAAAAGGTAAAAGAGCTTTGTCCTCTCCCATTCGAGAGCTTTTCCCACCTGCTAAAATAACACATGGGACTTCACAAAGTTGTTGCATTAGTGAACTTTCAAGCTAGTCTTATCAGCTGTTTTTGTAAAATATCTAGGATATGGCATAGAGACATTAAAGAATTTAGTACTTCCAGGTGGTAGGTTTTTAACCACTATGAAATCATTTGATACTTGTTGAACCTTTGTATCGTTTGTGAACAGGTCATCAAATCCATTTCTTGGCTCGTACATAGTTCCTGGCTCATAGTAGTTAATATCTCCACGATTTACAAGCTCAACACTAAGTTTTACAAAGCCTATTTTGTACTTTCCAACATTTTTAATGTAACCACTATAATAGACTTTATTGTTCATTTTTCTAACTTTTAATTTTGTTAGTTTTGCTTTTTTTAGGTATGTGTCCATGACAGACAAAACAATTCCTGCAAAGACTAAAGTACCAACAATCAGTGCAATTGAAACAACTAGTTGAGACTTTTTTTCCACACTCTTAAATGTTGCAAAAAGCATCAAAGCAAGACCTATAAGTAGTAGTGCTATGACACCATAATGCCAAACAGTTAAATACATCATAACTTTATCCTCCTATTTACACTGAACATCAACACTTACGTTAAAGTCTTTTGAGTAGTTGAATGGTTCCAATATGACTTTGTATTGACTACTCTCACTTTTAAGTATCGGTTTATTAATAACTATCGACCCTCTTTTAAAAGGGTTAAGTTTATATATCTGCGTAACAATAGAGTATTTGTTAACTTTATATGCTGCTGCTTCAACTTCACAAGATTTAAAATTTCTCTTTGAAACGTTTTTAATTTCACCAGAGACAATAACTGCATGTGAAAACTCTAACTCTTTAACAATGTCAATACTATGAGTAGTTTTAAAGAGCCATTTATGTAGTTCAATGTAGCCTAATGTTGGACCAAGAAGTAAAATAAAAAAAGATACTATAATAAGAAAAATAGATAAAAAAAGTTTTTTATAGAGAGCAATTGCTAAAAGAAGCGTAATTAAAAATAGTGCTAATACAGAAGCAAATAAGATGTAGTCATAGGGAATTAGTTGTGCTATAAACTCCGTTACTTTTGCTTTTGCATTAATCATGATTTAATCTTTTCTCGAATTTTTTTCCGCTATTCCACTCATATTAAATCTTCTTGAAAGCTCTTGTTTTACTCTATCTGGAGAGATGTTTTTGTAGCCTAGAGCAACTAACATATGGTATGTTAAATCTGCTGCTTCATAAATCATCTCATCTTCATCACTATCTTTTAGAGCAAAACAGAACTCACCAGCCTCTTCAATAACTTTTTTCAAAATTGTGTTTTCACCTTTAGCAAAAAGTTTTGCAGTCCAAGATGAGTCTGGGTCTGCATTTTTACGCTCTAAAATCGTATGATAGAGTGTGTCAATAACGCCATACATAGCGTCAGTTTCAACCTCAACACTACTACATGTAGAGCCACTCTCAAGCTCTGTAAAAAAGCATGAACGCCTACCTGTATGACATGCAACACCATCTTGTGCAACTTTAATTAAAAGAGTGTCATTATCACAATCAATATTGAAAGACTTAATGTGTTGTAGATGGTTAGAGCTTTCACCCTTTTTCCAAATTCTCTGTTTTGAACGTGAAAAGTAGTGAGCTAGTTTTGTCTCTAAAGATAGCGTTAGAGCCTCTTTGTTCATGTAAGCCATCATTAAAACTTCAGAGTTTTCATAATCTTGCACAATAACAGGGAGAAGCTCGCACTTCTCCCAATCGACTCTATTTAAAATCTCTTCCATTATTTAGAACTAACTCTTTTTTGAGCATCTTTTGTATCTACCCAAATGTTTGGAGTAGATCCACCAGGTGTTAAGAATATTTTTGCATCTTTATTAACTTTTAGAGCTTCATTAAACTTACCTTGAACATGAATTTGCTCTAAGTGTAGAAGTTTTTCAGTTAAAGATTTTGAAATTAAAAGGTTCGCTTTTGCTTGTGCATCTGCTTCAATAGTAATTGCATCTGCTGCACCTGTTGCTGCAATTTTAACTGCATTTGCTTTACCTTGCGCATCAGCTTCACGTTTTAGAGCCTCTTGTTTTGCACGTTGAACCTCTTGTTCTGCACGTTGAACCTCTTGTTTTGCAATTTGAACACGCTCTATTTGATCTTTTACTTTTGTAGGTAAAATTATTTCACGAAGTTGCACAGATTGTAAAATGGCAGGAGAGTTCTTTTGAGACTCAACACTTTGACTAATTCCATCATCAATCTGCTTTGCAATTGTGTTACGCATTGTAGGAAGTGACTCTGCATCATACTTACCAACAACATTTCTTACAACATCACGAACAACAGGACTAATGATTTTGTCTTCCCAGCTAAAGCCCCAATTTGAGATTGTTTGAGCTGCAAATTGTGAGTTAAGACGGTACTGAACAGTCAGCTCAATAGAGACAGGAAGACCACGTTTATCAAGAACTGTAATTGCAGGTTTTGCATTAATTCCATCACTTCCACCCATAGTAGAGCGCTCAATTTTATTTACATAGTTAATAATACGTACTTTAGTATCTACTAAATATACTTTTTGAATTATTGGTACAATAAAGTGAAGACCAGGAAGTAAAGTATGCTCTTGGTACTTACCATTAGTTGCCAAAATACCACGCTCACCCTCTGTAATAATTACAAATGGTTTAGAGATGACTAAAAATAGAATTATTGCTAAAACAAAGTAGATAATTCCAGCTTTTCCACCACCAAAGTTAAAGTCTATCTTAGGCATATTAGGAGGAGTGAAGTTTCCACCACCACCGTTTCCACCGTTTCCACCGTTTCCACCACTTCCACCGCCAGAGCCACTTTTACTCTCTTTTTTCTTCTTGTTAAAATAATCATTCATATCTGTTGCCAATTTGTATCCTTGTTTAAATTTATTTTCTAATTTTTATGTGGTTAAACATATGTCAAATAATGGTTATATTTCTCATTTCTTCCAAAGACAATATCAAAATATGTGCTTTGAATTACTTCAGTAATAGTTCCACGACTTCCACATCCAATAACTCTAGCATCAACTTCACGTACTGGTGTTATCTCTGCTGCTGTTCCTGTTAAAAATGCTTCATCTGCAATGTAAATCTCTTCACGAGTAATACGACGACGCTCAACTTCATAGCCCATATCTTTAGCTATTTCAATTACTGTTTTTTGAGTGATTGACTCTAGTGTATTGTCACTTGGTGGAGATATTAGCTTACCATCACGAACCATAAAAAAACACGCTCCACTAGCTTCTGCCACATAACCTTGATCATCTAGTAAAAGTGCTTCATCATAACCACAATCAATAGCCTCATATTTTGCCATTTGAGAGTTAAGGTAGTTAGCAGTAGCTTTTGCTTTACCCATATTTGAAGTGTTTGCTGCTCTAGTCATAGATGCAATTTTAAGTTTAATCCCAGATTTTAACCCCTCTTCGCCCAAATAAGCACCCCACTCCCATGCTGCTAAAACAGTCTCAACAGGTGCGTCTTTGTGGTAAACACCCATAACACCATATCCTAAAAATGCAAAAGGACGAATATAGACATTATCACCCTCAAACTCATTTTTTTTGAGTAGTTCAAGCTGTGCATTGTTAAGCTCTTCAACACTGTATGGAATATCAATAAGTGTCATTTTAGCTGACTCAATTAGACGTTTTGTGTGATCATTTAGACGAAAAATTGCGTAACCTTTGTCTGTTTTATAAGCTTTAGTTCCCTCAATAACACCATTTCCATAGTGTAAAGTGTGTGATAAAACGTGAGTTGTAGCATCTTGCCACGGTTTAAACTCACCATTCATCCATATAACTTTTGCTGCATCCATTATGTAGTTCTCCAGATTAAAATTAGATGATTTTACCTTTATTGTGTTTTAATTTTGATAAAATGCATAAATGAATAAAAAAAATTTATGTGGAATTGATGAGGCGGGGCGTGGTTGCATTGCTGGAAGTTTGGTTGTGACGGGTTTGGTGTTGCATAAAAGAGTGGATGGTTTAAGAGACTCAAAAAAGTTGAACGAGAGAAGACGTGAAGAGTTGTATGATGTAATTTTGCAAAATTCTACATCAAAAAGCGTAATATATAGTGCAGTTGAAATAGATGAAATTGGTCTCTCAAAAGCAATATCTTTAGCGTTAGAGAAGATTAAAGAGGCTCTACATGTAGATGAGTACTTGTTTGATGGAAACTCAACTTTTGGAGTCTTGGGTATAACAACTATGGTAAAAGCTGATGATAAAGTAGATGAGGTGAGAGCTGCTTCAATAGTTGCAAAAGTAACTCGTGATAGGTTAATGATTGAGGCTTCTAAAGTTTATCCGCAGTACAAATTTGAGAAGCATAAAGGTTATGGGACAGCTTTACATGTAGAGCTAATTAAAGAACATGGATATTGCGTAGAGCATAGAAGAACATTTAAGTTAAAGGCATTGGAGGGAACACTATTTTGAAAACAATAAAATTTATAGAAGATGCACTAATGAGTGTGGATGATGATGTTATGGAGTTGTTGTCAAACATGAAACTCTCTCAAAATGAGAAAGATGATTTAATGTTGCCACTGCTTCATCAAAAAAAGGTTTTAACACAAACATTGAGTGATTTGGAGTATTTGAAGCAAAATCCACCAACTCCAAAAAGTGGATGTAAAGCTGGAAGTTTTAGGGATGAAGAGAGTTGAAGTTTGTTCTACTTTTTTTGTTTGTTACATCATTAGCCGCGCAGAGATATAATTTTGATGAGTCACGCTACATTAGTGCAATTTCTCAAACTTTTAAAAAGAGTGGGGTGATAGTAATTGAAGATGATAGTGTTCAAATTAGCTACAATAAACCAACTTTTTACAAAATAACTCTTAATAAAAATGGTGTTAGTATTGAAGATGACTCAAAAAACATTACGCAACTAAAAGGAAAAAAACTACTCTTTTCAAAGCTCTACTTGAATTTAATTAAAGAGATAAACAAGAGTGCAACTCCAAAAAATAGTGACTATTTTGATGTTAAAAGAGTTGAAAATGGGTATGAGTTATACCCTAAAGATGAGATGAAAAACTACATATCTAAACTATATTTACATGTAGATGGTAATGAGTTGGTAAGTTTTAAAATTGTTATGCAAAATGAAGATGTAATTGAGATTGTGAAAAAATGAAAAAAGCTCATTTAAACTTACTTGTTTTCATCTTTTTACTCGCTATGTTTGGAACTTTTTTCAAACATATTCATTTTAGTACAAACTTAGTAGAGCTTTTAGCTTCTAAAGATGTGACAAGACCAATTGATATTGCAAATGAGCTAGGGTACTCAAAAGAGCTTTTTGTTAGCGTTAAGAGTTTTGATGAAAGCTCATTGAAAAAACTCCGTATTATCAAAGCTGAATTAGAGAAGTTAGAGCTAATTAATAGCGTTGAGTTAGAGCTAAAACCATCAGTTGAGGTGCAAGAGTATTTCAAGAAAAACTACTACATTTTAGCAGACTTCAACTCCACAACATTGAGTGAAAATCAACTACATGTAAAGCTTGAAAAACTCTACAACAAAAGCATAAACTCTTTTATTTATGAGCCTCTCAACACGAGTGACCCATTAGGGCTATTTGAGTTTAAAGTCTCAAACTACGAGAGCTATTTGAAGTTAGATGAGTTTGGTTATATGTTAAAAGCTTCTACTTCAGCGTCTCTATCTAACATGAAAAATGCAAAGAGTATGTATGATGAGGTGCATGAAATTTTACAAAAATATCCTGATGCTATCTCTTTTGCTCCATTTTATTTTTTAGTAGAAAATTCAAGCTACATCAAAAGTGATGCAACTAATATTATTCTTTTCTCAACTGCTCTTTTACTACTTCTTTACATTGTAATTTTGAAAAATTTTAGGCTATTTTTTCACACAATTGTTGCAATTTCTAGCTCAGTTTTGAGTGCTATTTTACTAACTTCACTCTTTTTTGAGAGCATTAACATTATGGTGTTGGCATTTGGAATAAGCATTACAACTATCTCAATTGACTATATGTTTCACTACTATTTTCATAATGAATTTTCACATCAACACCCAATTAAAAACAAAAAAGTATTTCTAGGTTTTCTTACAACTGTTGGTGTATTTGTTATTTTTAGTTTTATTGATATTAAACTTTTTGAACAACTTAGCATTTTTAGCGCAATCTCACTGAGTGTTGCTTACTTACTTTTTAGTTATGTTTTTATCTACTTGAGCATAGAGCCTCCAAAAGTTATTAAGAGTTCAAAAAAGAGCAGAGATATAAACTTGCTATATGTAATGAGTGCTTGTGTGCTGATGTTAGCTTATGCATCTCAAAATTTGAGTTTCGATACAAACATAAGAAATTTAGACTACCAAAACACGAAGCTACTAAGTTTAAGTGAGCAATTTAGTAACTCACTGTCACGTGATGAGTACCAGAGCATTATAATTAGTGCATCAACTAAAGAGGGACTTCTACAACGTTATGAACAGTTAGCAAAAATAGAGCCATCGCTTCTAGGTATTGGAAAGTTTGAACTAAGCAAAAAAGAGTGCCAAAAGAGACTACATGTAATAAAAAACTACAACTTTACAAAGCTTAAAAAAGAGCTAGAACAAAGTGCAACTTCTATTGGTTTTAACAACATATTTAAAAACTCTTATGATGGGCTAAATACTCTTACATGTAGTGTGGAAGTTCCAAAAAATATGGGTTTTAAAATAGCTTTTTATGATGGAGAGTTTCACACTTTAGCACTAATAAATGAAGATGTAAACATAGAGAATATGCAAGGAGCAAGCTCTCTACATGTAAGTAAAATTCTCTCAAAAAGTATTGAGTTTATGAAAGAGCAACTTCTTGTTTTTATGGCGCTATCTTTTGCTTTTATTTTAGCTCTGCTTTTTTTCATGGCAAAGAGTAGATTTTTAGAGCCTCTTAGTTATGTTTTGCTTCCTCTTAGTTCTGTTTTGTTTGTTATCTCATTAGTAGGTAACTTGAACATTATGCACCTCTTTGCCATTGTAATTTTAGTAGCAATTGGAATTGATTATGGCATTTACATGTACAACTCTACAACCATTTCACAAACAACAACTGCAATAAGATATGCACTTTTAAGCACTTTTGCAGGGTTTGGAGTTTTGATTTTTAGTAGTGTTGTCGCTCTTTACTCTATTGGTTTAGTTATTAGCGTTGGAATTAGTGTCATAGCTATTTTACTTTTTTGGAAAAATTTATGAAAATATTGAATTTAGATACAAACAGTTATGAGGTGGTTCGTAAAATTGAGTCGCCTCAAACAAAAATTGAGCAACTTCTGCACCTTTTATACTGTTATGAAAACTCTATTTATGAGACACTTTATGACAAAAACCAACCCATTTTAAAGAGCTATGTGCAGAGTTTAAAAGAGGTTAAAGAGACAAATGAGCAGTTTTTATTTTTTACATCTGGGACAACTGGCAATCCAACTGGAGCATTTAAAACTAAGGAAAATTTAGAGCTAGAGGTAAAAGAGTTAGTTGATATTTTGAGTGCTTATGCAATTCAAAGAGTAGTTGTAACTGTACCATTTGTTCATCTTTATGGTGTTAATGTGGGGGCGTTGCTTTCAAAGTATCTACATGTAGAGCTTGTTGTGAAAGAGAATTTTTTACTAGAAGAGCTAATTGAACAAGCTCAAAAAAGAGACACCCTAGTGGTTACTACACCGCTTTTCATAAAAGCGTTAAATAGATTGAAAAAAGATGTAGAGTTTAAAAATGCACTCTTTATTACCTCCACTTCGCCACTACAACAAAGCGATGCAAAGGAGTTTAAAGAGCATTACAACTCTACTGTAATGCAGATATTTGGCTCAACAGAGAGTGGAGCAATTGCTTATAAATTTGATGATAATAAGATATGGAGAGCATTTAAGAGTGTTGAAATAAGCTCAAAAAATGAGATGCTAGAGGTGACATCGCCATTTATTTCTCGTAAGCTTCTAAATGAAAAAGTACAAACTGTAGAGTTACCATTCAAAAGTGAAGATATTGTAAACATTGTAAGTGAAAAAGAGTTTATTTTAGTAGGAAGAGACTCATCGCTTATTAAAATAGCTGGCAAGAGGTTTTCGACTCTTCAAATAGAGAGTATTGTGGAGTCATTACCTGAGGTCAATAGCGCCATAGTAAAAGTTAAAAGAGATGACAAAGCACTTAAAGATGAAATTGTGGAAATTTACATAGAACAAAATGAAGATTTTAACCACAAAAAAGTAAGAGAACTTTTTTTAAAAAACTTTGGTTCAACGCATATTCCATACAAGCTACATGTAGTGCAAAAAATACTATTTAGTTCTGTTGGAAAAAAGATTGGATTTGAGTAAAATAGAGTACTTTTATTGTATCATTGTGTATTAAATTTACAAATATACAAATATTCAACAAAGGAAGAGAAATGAAAAAACAACTACTAACACTGGCTATGAGTGTTGCTGCACTTAGTGCTATGCAAAATAGCGATTTTGATAAACTAGAGGTGTTTAAAAGTAAAGGTGCTAAAACAGTAGCAAACAAACTAGTTGGTAAAAACTTGGATTTATATATTGTTAGAGGTATTGATGGACGTGGAAACAGCTATGAAATAGTTGTAGATTCAACAGGTAGGTACATAGTTCCAACTGCCAGTGTTTTAGATATGAACATCCAAGAAGCGATAAAAATTCCACTAGATATGTCAAAGTTAAAAGGTAAAGAAGCATTTAGTTATGGAAGCGGTAAAAATGAGTATTACGTGTTTACTGATCCTGAGTGTCACTATTGTAAAAAGTTTGAGAAGATGTGGCCCTCACTAAGTAAAGATATTAAGCTTAATGTCTATCTTTACAACTTGCCATTTCATAAAGAGGCTAACAGTATGAGCAACTGGATTTTAAGTGCAAAAAATAGCAAAGAGAAAGCACAAAGGCTAATAGATATTGCTAATGGCTCAACTAAGTACAAAAGTGCTAAATATAGTGCAGATGAGATTAAAAAATTAAATGAGATATTGGCAAAACAAAAAGCGTTAGGTGTTGCTTATGGTGTTAAAGGAACTCCAACTGTGCTAGACTCTAAGGGCAACTCTGTTGTGTGGACAAATTTAAAGTAAGAGAGTAATATTGCGCGCTTTAGCGCAATAAGTGCCTGACAATAAACCCACTGTTAACTAAACTCTTTTTATTGTACTTTAACTCTTCATTATCAAACACGCTTATTATGTTTTTTCCACACTCTAATAGAACACTATGAGCCGCTGCACTGTCCCACTCCATAGTTGGTGCAAAACGTGGGTACTCATCTGCTACTCCCTCAGCCACAAGGCAAAACTTTAGCGAGCTTCCAATATTTACTAGCTCTACATCTTTAGTTTTTTTAAGCTCTTCAATGTACTTTTTCGTCTCATCATTCATATGTGAATTACTTGCAACTACTACATATTTATCTCTTACATGTAGTGAGCTATTTTGAACTATTTGTATGCCATTTTTAAAAGCTCCAACACCTTTTTTTGCACTGTACATATCTTTTAAAACAGGTGCATAAACTACACCTAACACTGGTCTATTATCTTGCATTAGTGCAATATTTACTGTGAACTCTCCATTTCTTTTTACAAACTCTTTTGTACCATCAAGTGGGTCTATGCACCAGTAACTTTTCCAACATTTTCTTACTTCATACTGTGTTTCATCATCCTCTTCTGACATAATCTCTATCGTAGGATAGAGCTTTTTAAGAGCTTCACAAATTATCTCATTTGACTTTAAATCTGCTTTTGTTAGAGGCGAATTGTCATCTTTGAAATTTACTTCAAACTCTTCATTATAAATTTCTAAAATTGCTTCACCTGCTTCAACTGCAATTTGCTCTATCTTTTTTAAATCAATCTCTATCACTATACACCTCTTTAATTTTTAATGCATCACTCATATTCAGCACTTCAGCAATCTCTTCAACACTCAATTTTTTTAGTGCTTCAAATGTTCCAAAATGAAGTAGAAGTTTTTTCACTTTTGCTTCGCTTACACCTTTTACATGTAGAAGTTTACTTTGCTTGTCTAATTTTAGTTTACTCTTTTTATGAAACCCTATTGCACTTCTATGCGCTTCATCTCTTAAAAGTTGAACAAACTGTAACCTTTTGTCAGAGGGTTGCAGTTTAAATGAGTCGTTAATAGTATGAATTTCATCATTAGCCCTACCCTTTGCACGGTGTGATTTTGCATCTATCTTCTCTTTAGAAATAGCAATTACATCGAGGTTAACACCACAACTCTCAATAATGCTTTGAGCTAGTAGAAGTAGAGTTCTACCACCATCTAAAACCCATAAATCAGGTGGTGGATTTTTTTCAAAACTCTCAACTCTTCTTGTTAATGTCTCTCTCATTTGAGCATACTCATCTAACGCTTTTAAGTGGTAAAGTCTGTATGACTCTTTTTCAAACCTATTATCATCATACACAACCATAGCTCCTACAGGTGCAGTTCCACCCATATGTGAGTTGTCAAATGTCTCTACTCTTAATGGTACTCTTTGTAGTGAACACAACTCTTTTAGTGCTTCGCCAACCTCTTGTGATTGCTCTTTTTTCTTAATTAATAGCTCTTTTGCATTACTAAAAGCCAATTGTGTAAGCTCTCTTTTAACACCCTTTTGAGGAGAAATTATTTTTACTTTTTTTCCAAAAAGGTTGGTTAAATGTTCTGAAATAACACCCTTTTCATCAAAATTATCATAACACAAAACATCTACTACAATGGGTGGTTTTTCATTTCCATAAAAGTTTACAATTGAGCGTGAGTATAGCTCATTAACATCTGCTCCATAGAGCAGATTTATATTAGTTGATGAACTTGAAATAATCTTACCATCGCGCATAAACATCTGCATCATAACCGCTTTTTTCTCACTATGTGCTAGTGCAAAAATATCATAATTCTCACTACTCATCACATCAATACTTGACTTAATTTCACTCTTTTGAATTCTTATAATTCTATCTCTTAGTGTTGCAGCCTCTTCAAAACGCTCATTTTGTGCATAAAAGAGCATCTTTTGCTCAATATCTTTAAGAAGTGTTTTTTTATTTTGAATATAGCTTACTCCTTTTGCAACAATTTTTTTGTACTCTTCAACGCTAATGCTACCCTCACATGGAGCTAAACACTTCTCGATTTGTTGATATAAACAAGCTTTCTTCCCTTTTAGACAACTCTTTTTTTGTACTAATTGACATAGCTCATAAATGCTGTCGTAAATATCTCTAGCACCAATTGAGTATGGTCCAAAATATTTAATATCTCTACCTTTAATTACTCTTCTTGTTATCTCAAATCTTGGATAATCTTCTGACTCATCTATGTAGATATAGGGGTAGGTTTTGTCATCACGAAGTAAAATATTGTATTTTGGATTCAACTGCTTAATAAGTGAGTTCTCTAAAATTAGCGCATCATGCTCACTAGATACTACAATATACTCTAATGAGACTACTTCATCTAACATCTTTAAAATACGCAAAGATTGATTAGGGTTTGGCTTTAAAGTCGGAGTAAATCGCCAATAGCTTTTTACTCTTTTTGACAACTCCTTAGCTTTTCCAACATACAACAACTTGCCATTTTTGTCTAAATATTGGTAAATCCCTGCACTTTGTGGAAGAGATTTAATTACATGTAATAACTCATTAATCTCTTGCATTAAGTGCTGACTTTAAAACTTTTGCTAACGCTTTTTTACTTTGTGGATTTGCTTTATTAAGCGCTCTATCAAACTTTAATACTAATGTCTTATCTACATTTTTATGGCTAAACAGGCTTGTAATTAGACCCTCATACTTTTTAAATCCATTAGGTGGAATTTCAACATGATGCTCAATAATGTAGTTTACTGCATCATTAAGTTTTGACCTTGAGGAGTGTGAAGATTTAAAAATTTTTTCAACTTTTTCAAAACTCATCCCTGAGTCACTATTTTGCGCAGCTCTTTTTGCTCTTGATGATGCAATTACAACATACAATAGTACTAATATTGGTAAAACAAGAAGAGTAATTGCAACTGCTATAAGTAAAATCGTTATATCTATATTCATACTCTTTTACGCTCTCTTACCTCTTTTTTTAGTGCAATCGATGTACTAACACCACCCTTAATATTTCTCATCTTTAGTTTACCTAAGTGGTGTTCATTAACAATTATTCGTGACATATAAAGACCAAGCCCAGTACCATTTTTTTCCTCTTTTGTGGAGAAGTATGGGTCAAAAACTTTATCTATAATTGCATCTGGTACTCCACCACCATTGTCTGATATATCGATATAAACATACTCATTATCTTCATATGTTCCTATATTAATAACAGGATTTAATATTTTTCTTTCATGAAAATTATCTTGTGAATTTTTTAAGATATTTAGCACAACTTGCATCATCTCACTGGAGTACATGTAGATCTCTATTTGAGTCTGATAATCTTTTTTCACCTCAATTAAACTACTCTCAAAAAGGCTCTGCACAATTTTAAATGACTTCTCAATAGGTTCTATAATTGTAACTAATCCTCTTCTCTTATCGCTTTTGTAGAAGTCTCTAAAATCATCAATTGTTCGTGTTAATGTTTTTACCATATAATCAATTTCAGATGTTTTTGATAAGATGAACTCTTCATAATTTTTAGCACCACTTTTGCTATTTAAATCAAACCTTTTAAGTGTAGTTTTTACCTCAACATCTATTACGGTAGATGCAATTGCTGCAAGAGGTTGTCTCCATTGATGCGCAATCATACTTATCATCTCGCCCATTTGAGCTAGTCTAGCACTTTGTGCTATCATTAAATCTTTTTTTTCTAACTCTGCTAATGAATCTTGAACCTTTTTTTCTAGGTTTTGATTTAGCAGTTTAAGCTCATTTGCAGTTGCAGAAGTGATGTTTAAGAGTGTATCAACTGTGCTGTTTTCACTGCTTAATTTCCTCTCAATATTGAGTGAACTTCTTGAGTCAATTTTACTATTTTCACTAAGTGCTAATAGCGTTATAGAGTTGTTTAAGATATCTGAACGACTCTTATGAGTAAAAAATTCTCCATAAGTAAAAAAACCACTAATATTTTCATTATCGCTAAAGTGTTCAAACTCATACTCTGCCATATTTTTCAAAAAATGTCTTCTAGCCATGCATGAATAGACAAAGATTGTTTCACTATTTTTTTGAGCAATATCTTCAGCTAGTATATTTGCACTATCTAAAATTCTATCTACACTACCTACAGAGAAACTAACTTTGGATCCTTGTGGCATATCACCTGCAAAAACTAATGAGCCATCGCTACCTTTATTAAGCATAACTCTAGCAATTTTATAGCCATCTTTGTTGATTACAAGAGGAAACTCTGTACCCAAAAGAGGAAGATTAGCTGTAATTTCACTGCCTAAAAACTTGTTAAACAGCTCCAAAGGATTTTTATTATTAATAGAATATACAATATTATCAACCGACCTTGTAATAGTAAACTCTACACCAATAGCTTTCCAAGAGAGAAGATTTTTTTGGTATATGCTAAGTGTTTTTGATACAAAAGCAACACCAACAATTCCAGATTTTAAAACACTACTGTCGTGAATTATATAGCTCTCACTAAATGCACCATTGTCTCCAGCAACTCCACCACTTATTATTAACTTTTTATGCTCATCTTTAATTGCAGAGAGTATCTTACTTATTCTAGTATTAAACCCACAAGCATACATAATTAAGAGTTTTGAAGATTTAGGTATTTTTTTATTAATTGCAACATCTGAATCATCAAATTCTGAATGATATAGATGAAGTTTTGTACTCTCAAAATAGCTAATAGATATTACAATCTTATTAGTAGAGACTATTTTTTCATTAATTTCACCATCAGTAGTTGCACCTATAATTTTTGCCTCTGGCAAGCTCTTTTTTATTAAAGAGGATATATGCTCAAGCAAATCAACCAATAATAGACCAGAAAAAATTTGCACTAAAACATCTGTGTGAAGCTCTTTTGAGTTCTCAATAAAATCTATTAAATCTCTGTCTGATTTATAATATGTTGTTTTTGTAGTCACTATTTATCATACTTTGTTAGGTTATTGTATCTAATAGTATCGGCTACAATTTTAGTGTATTTAGCCCCTAACTCTGAGTATTTATTAAGCTCTTTCACCAATAGATAAACATTATTAGTTTTCATCTGTTTCTCTTTGAATTTTTTGTAAGCTTTTGCTCTACTAATTGTTAAATAGTAGCTACTAATAGAGTCTTTAATAGTTGCGTACTTTCTTACCCAAATACTCTTACCATTACGCTTTTGAGATGCTGCAATTTTTGGAAGTTTTGAACTCCCTGCCCACATACCAAAAGCGTTATTAGCCTCTTTAAAAAAACGTGAAGTTCCCCAGCCACTCTCAATAGCAGCTTGTGCAACTGCAATACTAATTGGATGAGGCTTAATAGCTTTTAGCAACTCCTCATCAGTAGATACTCGATATTTTTTTTTTAATAATGCAATTAACTGAGTACTTTTTCCATAAGCCATATCACTTTTAAGCCTTAAATATTGATACTGTAAAGAGTTGTAAGTTTGTGTAATTTGAGGAACCATCAATGCAAAAAATCTATCTTTTTTAGTTTGAGTTGCATTTGATAAAGTAGATGTAATAAGTATAATAATTAAATATCTTAAAATAATTACTCCTTAAAATCTTTTAATTCTCGAAAACAGAGTTTTCGCAGCTTTAGGGGGTTGTAGGGACACTTGTGTCCCTGCCACCAAAATGGACGTGTTCATTTTGGTGTAAAAATAGTGTTATTGTAGGGACACTTGTGTCCCTGCCAGCAAAATGGA
>JAYEGD010000291.1:0-7828 GCA_034658915.1 Campylobacterota bacterium
TCATTTAACATCATCACAATTTGAGAAGATTGAAGATGCACTTCAACTAGGACTACATGTAGTAGTTAGCACTCACTCAATTAATGAAATAAAAAAACTATCTCAACATAATATTTTTGCATTTACATTTAGCCCAATTTTTGCTACACCTAACAAAGGTAAACCAAAAGGTATTAGTGAACTTCAAAAAGCTATTACATGTAGTGATAAAAAGATAGTTGCACTTGGTGGTATTGTTGATAACACTCATATAGATTTAATAAGAAAAACTAATGCTTTTGGATTTGCATCTATACGCTATTTTTTATAGTCTCATAAACCTTTATTAGCTACAATAGTACCAATAAAAATTAAGGTACTATTTTGAAAAATTCTATTGTAGATAATATTAAGTCTCTTCCACCTCTTCCTAAAACTATTATGGATGTACAGCGTATTAAATCTGACCCAGATGCTTCAATTATGGATTTAGCAAAAGTTATTGAGACAGACCCAATGATTGTGGCTAATTTGCTCAAAGCTGCAAACTCTCCACTATACAGTTTTGGTAGAGAAATTAAAAATGTTTCTCAAGCAGTCTCTTTATTTGGTATGAATATGACAAGTTCAATTGCAATTGGAAGTGGAGTAAAAAAACTACTAAATGTTGATATGGCACCATATAGTATGACACCAGATGAATTTGCAGAACACTCTTCTATGCAAGCAGCTTTTTTGAGTCAGTGGTATAGCAAGGTAGATAAGAGCGCTCTAAATGAGTTGTATTTAGCTGCTTTTTTACAAAATGTGGGTGCAATTTTAATAGCTAGTGATGTCATAAAAGATGATGAAACATATAGTTTTTTAGAGGAGTTTAAGATGAGCAACAACTTAGCTCAGCTAGAAGCATCATATGCTGGAGATAGCTCCTCTTACATTGCAGCCGCTGTTTTTGAGCACTGGATGTTTGATGAAGATTTTGTAAACATGATAGAGTTTGCAGACAAACCTCAAGATGCACCTGAAAATATTGCACACTACTCATCAGTTTTAAACATATTAAAAACTCTTATGCCCCTAAATAGACCATTTAATAAACATGCAATAAACTTTGCAACTAAGAAAGTTTCAGATGCTGGACTTGATGTTGCTACTTTTGAGAGTGCTGTTGAAGACTTTATGAGCAAAAGGTAGCAGTTTGTCTAAAACATTAACAATTATTGATACATTTGGATTTTTCTTTAGAAGTTTTTATGCCCTTCCACCACTGAGCAACTCTCAAGGCTTTCCAACAGGACTTTTAACTGGTTTTACAAACTTCATCTCTTCACTACATAAAGATCACTCTAGTGATTACATTATTTTTGCACTTGACTCTAAAGGTGACACTTTTAGAAACGAAATAGACCCACAATACAAAGCAAACCGTCAAGCTCCACCACCAGAACTATCACAACAGCTCCCTATAGCTATTGAATGGATTGAGAAGATGGGTTTTAAGACACTTGCTATGAGTGGATTTGAAGCTGATGACATCATAGCATCTGTAACAAAAAAAGCAAAAGAGTCAAACATAAATGTTCGTGTAGTCTCTCATGATAAAGATTTATATCAGCTAATTGATGATGGTAGAGTAGTTGTTGTTGATGCAATTAAACGTAAAGATATGGATGAGAAAGAGTGCGTTGATAAATACTCAATAAAACCAGAGCAGTTTACTGACTATCAAGCACTTTTAGGTGATAGTGCAGACAATGTAAAGGGTGTTAAAGGAATTGGAAAAGTAACAGCAGTTAAGCTTCTTAATAGTTACCAAACATTAGAGAATATCTACTCAAACTTAGACCTACTCTCTCCACCTAGAACGAAAAAACTTTTAGCTGAGGGAAGAGAGAATGCATTTATCTCAAAAGAGTTAGTGACTCTGCGTGATGATGTTTTTAACTATTTAGATTTTGAAGAGTTTAAAATGAGTGATGAAAATCCATTTTTAAACATTTATGATGAGTTAAAACAGTATGAGATGAACGCAATCATACGCATTTTACAAGCTAAAAAAATTGCACCAACTGAAGAGAAAAAAGATAAAAGTGATGAAAATTTTCAAAATTACACTCTACATGCAGAGCAAGAGCCACTCATTGAAGATAGTAAAAAATTTGAGACAATTTTATTAAATGATGAAAGCGAACTCATAAATATAATAGACTCAATACCACAAGATGCGCTAGTAGCTTATGACACTGAGACAACAGGACTAGATGCAATTAATGATACGCTAGTAGGATTTAGCTTTGCCTATGAAGACTCAAGAGGCTACTATGTACCAGTTGCACATAACTACTTAGGTGTTGGTAATCAAATTTCTAAAGATATTGCAATAGAAGCGATAAAGAAGATTTTCACAAGACGAGTCGTTGCA
This sequence comes from Campylobacterota bacterium, assembly GCA_034658915.1. GTDB lineage: Bacteria > Campylobacterota > Campylobacteria > Campylobacterales > Sulfurimonadaceae > JAYEGD01. The sequence goes on from JAYEGD010000291.1 coordinate 2,402, forward strand.
CACAATGCAAAGTATGACCTGCACATTACCACAAACTTTACTACATGTAAAGATATTAAAATCTATGCAGATACAATAATTCTAGCATGGCTAAATGCTCCAGAGTCTCCTCTTAGCTTAGATAAACTAGCTTACAAGTACTATCAATATGAGATGATGCCCTACTCCTCAATGGTCAAAAAAAATGAGACTTTTGCATCTGTTGAGCTAGAAAAAGCTACGCAGTATGCAGCAGAAGATGCAGTTGTTACATTTTGGCTTTATGAGACGATTTTAGAGGTTTTAAAAAATAGTCATCCTAAAATTATTGATGAGGCTTATGAGGTAGAGTTTAGGTTTATTGAGACGTTAATGAATATGGAAATTGAGGGAATAAAAGTAGATACCAGCTACCTCTTAAACTATAAAGATGAGTTAAGTGTCGAATTAAATGAACTAACAAAAGAGATACATTTACAAGCAAAAAGAGAGTTTAATATCAACTCTCCAAAACAGTTGGGTGTTGTACTTTTTGAAGAGCTTGAGCTACCTCCAGTTAAAAAGACAAAAACAGGATATAGCACAGATGAAAAAGTTTTAAATCAGCTAATAGATGAGCATGAGATTATTAAAAGTTTACTCAGATACAGAGAGCTAAATAAACTACGTTCAACCTATGTTGAGCCAATTATTGAACTAGCATCTAAGAGTAAAAACAGCAAAATTCACACCTCATTTAATCAAACAAGGACAGCTACAGGGCGTTTAAGCTCAACCAATCCAAACTTACAAAACATTCCTACAAGAACAGCGCAAGGTATGAGAATTAGAGAAGCTTTTATTGCAGATAGTGGCAAAACTTTAGTAGGAATTGACTACTCACAAATTGAGCTAAGACTTCTTGCACACTTCTCCAAAGATAGCGTTTTAGTGGATGCATTCAACAATGGCTTAGACATTCATATGCAAACAGCTATAACTTTGTTTGGTGAAGATGAAGCAGCCTCAAAACGCCATATTGCAAAAACAGTCAATTTTGGTGTTTTGTATGGAATGGGACAAAAAAAGCTAGCACAGACACTAAAGATTGAACCCAAAGAGGCAAAAGCAATAATTGATAAATATTTTCAATCATTTCCAACACTAAAAAGTTTCTTTAAAGATGTAGTTGATGGCTCTAAAAGCAATGGTTATGTGGAGACACTACTAGGGCGAAGACGCTATTTTGACTATGAAAATGCACGTCCAATGTTTAAAGCAGCGTATGAGCGTGAAAGTGTAAACACTATTTTTCAAGGAAGTGCATCTGACTTGATAAAGCTTGCTATGAACAAAATTGATGAAGTTATTATTGAAGAGAAGTTAAATGCGAAAATGTTACTGCAAATTCACGATGAACTTATCTTTGAAGTTAGTGAGAATGATGCACAAATACTCGGTAAAAAGTTTCAAGATATAATGGAAAACATTATTGAGCTCTCCATCCCTCTTGAAACTTCTCTCAATATCTCTAAAAAGTGGTCTGGTCTGAAATGAAAATATATCTACTCTTTTTCATTATTGCTATAGCACTAATCTACTCTACATTTACTATTTTGAATAGATGGCATGAGAGTAGATTGGATGCAGAAATTAGTGAGCTTAAAAAGAGTGCAGAGATACAGTTTGAGAATCAAATCAATTTTAGAAAATGGAATGCAAAGTATGGAGGAGTTTATGTAAAACCTCTTCCAAATCAAAAACCAAACCCATATTTAAAAGATGGAACGCTAAAAGTAGATGAAAATTTAACACTAATAAAAATAAATCCAGCATGGATGACAAGACAACTCTCAGAACAAAACACAATTCCAAATATGCACTTTCACATTACAAGTTTAAATCCAGTAAATCCTAAAAACAGTCCAAATAGTTTTCAAAAAGAGGCTTTGGAATTTATTGAGAAAAACAAGACATCTTCTTACTTTAAAGTAGATAGTGAAAACAGAAGATTTAATTATATGGGTGCATTACATGTAAATAACAGTTGCATATCTTGTCATCAAAACTACAGCCTTGGAGAGTTGAGAGGTGGTATTAGTGTAAATATCGATGCACAAAATTTTATTGATACAACTAATTTTATGTCTCAACAAATAGCAATAAGAAAAGGTGCTATTGCTTTTTTAATTATTATCGTTCTGTTTCTAATTGCACGAATGATAAATAAGTCAAAAAAAATTACATATTTAAACAGAGAGTTAAATAAATCTTTAGAACAAAAAAGTATAGCTCTTAATGAAACAAGCGTACTATTTCAATCTATTTTAGATTTACAAGATAGCTTTCTCGTAGTAACAGATGGAAACACACTTATCTATACAAACAGAACACTACTTCATTTTTTTGGTTTTAATACCATAAAAGAGTTTAAAGAGGTACATAATTGCCTTTGTGACTATTTTCAAAGTGTTGAAAATGATAAAGAGTATATTACAAGCAGCATAGATGGTGTTACCTGGGTAGATTATCTTCTTAAATGGCAAGAGACAAATGAGTTAAAATCAAAAATAACTATTAATGGTGTTGTTCATATTTTCAAGCCACACGCTAAGGTTCTTGATGTAAATAACAAGCACTACTATTTAGTTATTTTTGATGAAATAACCAAAGAGTTGCGCCAAAAGAGTAAGCTTATCTCGTTAGCTATGATAGATAAACTAACTCAGCTACCCAATAGAACTTCAATTGACATTGAACTAGAAAAAGCGATAAGTAATGCAAAAAATAGTACTAAAAATCTTAGTGCAATATTTTTAGATTTAGATTTTTTTAAAGATGTTAATGACAAATATGGACATGATATTGGTGATTATGTACTTAAAGAGGTAGCTACTATACTAAAGAACTCTACTAGAGAAAATGATTTTGTAGCAAGATGGGGTGGAGAGGAGTTTTTAGTTTTAGTTGAAGCTGATGCTAAAACTGCCAAAAATATCGCAAATAAAATTAGAGTATCAATAAAAGAGTACAAGTTTGAACACATTAAAACTCAAACAATATCCGCGGGAGTCACGCAACTATTGAGTGATGATTGTGAGAATAGCTTTATCAAAAGAGCAGATAAAGCACTTTATGAAGCTAAAAACAGTGGAAGAGACAATGTATATGTTACATAAACAATCAATTATGTAATTTAATTATGTTACCATATTTCATTCAAAAAGGTAGGTTTTAAATGTTTACATATCTATTAATTGCACTCCCTTTAGTTTTTGCACTCACTATTTTAAAAGTGAATCAAAAGACTAGAGATATTTTAAGCATCGTTTTTGTACTGTTGTTAGCTCTAATTAGTTTAGCTAATATGGCAACATTTGGCTCTACTTATACACTGCAACTTCCACATTTTTTTCACTCCATATTCACTTTTTTGGATATTTTGGTACTCTCATACTTCTTACTACAAGGTTTTTTACGCAATAGTGCCTTAGTTAAACTTCTCGCATTTACGCAAATTATTCTTTATGCTTTTGTAGTTTTTGGCTCACCTGCACTAAACTCTAGCGATATTTTAGTAGATAACGCTTCATCTATTATGTACCTTGTAATCAACATTGTAGGTGGTGCAATTATTCTCTATGCTCTTAAATACATAGAGAGTGAAAATTTTGATAGATTTAGAAAAAATAGTTTTATTGCAATGCTATTTTTCTTTTTAGCAGTTATGAATTTCATCGTCTCGACAAACAATATTGAGATATTTTTTCTACTCTTTGAGCTTACCACTCTATGTTCATACATCTTAATTGGTTATAGAAAAGATGAAATATCTACTCAAAATTCTGTTAGAGCTTTGTGGATGAATCAAGTTGGTGGTGTGGCAATTCTAACAGCTCTAATTTTTTCAATTACACAATACAACACAGTAAACTTTGATATTTTAATATCTAATATAGATGAAGCATATTTAATTCCAATCGTATTTTTAGCAGTTGCAGCTTTTGTAAAAGGTGCAACAATCCCATTTGAGAAGTGGTTGCTAGGAGCTATGGTTGCACCAACACCTGTTAGTGCAATTTTGCACAGTGCTACTATGGTAAAAATTGCACCATACTTAATGCTAAAACTAGCCCCTGCCATGAGTGGGTTTGTCTCATTAAGTGTAACGCTAATTGGTACATTTGTATTTTTTGCAGCTTCACTTCTAGCTCTAAGCAAAGACTATTTTAAAGAGATTTTGGGTCTCTCAACAATTGCACTCTTAGCTCTTATGATGGCACTAGCAGCAATTGGAACACAAGAGGCAATTACAGCTGCTCTAATTTTTATTGTTTTTCATGCTATCTCAAAAGCACTGCTTTTTTTACAAGCTGGTATTTTAGAAAAAGAGTCTCATTTGAAATATGTTGAAGATATTAATGGGCTAATTAACCACTCGCCACTTGTTACATTTTTCATAATAGTCGGTTTTGCATCTTTAACACTTCCACCATTTGGTGCATTTATTGCTAAGTTTATGGTTTTTGAAGCGTTGAGTGAGAAAATTGTAACAAATCCACTCTATGTAATAGCACTTATTTTTGTAGCTCTTGGAAGTGTCTTTTTAACACTTCTGTACTTTAAAGTAGTAACAAAACTTCTTGCTAAAGATGAAGATAGTCCAAAAATTGAGAAAAAACCAATACCAAAACTATACACAATTCCATCATATGCACTTCTAATTCTGTTAATAATTGGAATTTTTGTAAGTTATAAAATGGACTTTTTAAGTGGCGCAGAAATTATTGTACCAACCATTTTAATTGCAGTTGTCCCTGCTCTTTTTACTACACTTATTTTTAAAAATGCAACAAGAGTAAAAGAGTACTATTGTGGTGAAAAAGATGAGATTAAACTAAGTATGTTCTACTTCAATATAGATGATAGCTACAAAAAAATCATCTCAACAGTTGCAATAGTTGCAATTTTAGCACTAATTATAGGAGTTATGTAATGTTTGAACTTTTTTTAATTGCAATAGCGCCAATTGTCGGTGGACTTCTTTATGGCGTAGAGAGAGTTTTACGTGCAAGAATGCAAAACCGTCAAGGTCCTCCAGTGTTGCAACCATTTTACGACATGGCGAAACTAATTGACAAACAAGCGTTTATTGTAAATCCGTACCATACCATTTTGGGAATTATGCACTTTGTAACTCTTTGGGTAGTTGTTGCGTTTGTAATTTTGGGTGAAAATTTGCTTTATGTTATCTTTTTACACCTACTAAGTGTTGTTTTTATCATCTTAGCTGGTTTTAGTGTCAAGTCAATTTTCTCTCATGTTGGTGCAAATAGAGAGCTACTTGCTATGGTAGCTTATGAGCCTATTTTAATCGCTATGGCGGTAGGTTTTTTCTTACTTAATGGAACTTTTGACATCTCTGCCATAAGAGATAATAGCTCTTCACTCTCATCATTATGGTTACTC
>JAYEGD010000292.1:0-25494 GCA_034658915.1 Campylobacterota bacterium
ACTATCTCTTTCTCTTTAAGTGCATTTAATACCTGTAACATTCCATCTGGAGTATGTGCAAAATCTACAATTACAAGTGGTTTTTCACTTACAATTTGCATTCTACCACTTACACCACCAAAGTTATTAACCTCTTTACATATATCTTCTAGTGAGTGCTTTGTAAGCAGTTTAACGGCTCCAATAGCTGCTAAAATATTATATAGGTTGAAAACACCATATAAAGGAGATATAAAAGATTGCATATCTTCAAAATGTTGAACTGCACCACTTAATCCATCATTGAGTGTATATGCCATTAATTTAAAAGATGATGGATTTTCTAAACCATAAGTGTATGCATTTTTAAAGTTATATGCTGCTTTATCTTCATCTTTATTAATAAGTTTAAGTGTATCATCTTCAAAGAAGCTGTTTTTCACTCTAATGTACTCTGATAGGGTTTTGTGATAATCAAGATGGTCTTGAGTAATATTTGTCAATATCTTAAGAGTAAAATCTATTCCCTCAATTCGCTCTTGAACAATTGCATGAGAGCTAACCTCCATAATAAAGTACTCACATCCAGCAGATACAGCTTGGTAAATATGTTTGTATGTGTTTAAAACAGATGGTGTTGTAAGTGTTTTTCCCTCCACAACATCATCATTCATAAAAAATCCACGAGTACCTTGCAATGCACACTTATGACCTAAATCTAATAGTAGCGAATATATTATACTAGCAGTTGTAGTTTTACCATTTGTTCCTGTAATTCCAACAATTTTAATTCTATCTAAACCAAACTGAGATTTTAACTCTTTAATATTTACAATGGCGTGCGCGTCATTATCTTTTGCATTTTGTAAATATTTCTCATTTTGTTTACTTAAAACAAAAGCACATCTTGCATCACAATCTTCTGAATTTTCACTTATATACTCATAAGGTTTTGATGGTATTTTTATTCTCATTTAGTTAAAAACTTTTTTACTAAATCTCTAATTAGTGGGTCATTAGGATAAATACTCACAGCACCCTCAATGTAAGATAGTGCCATATCTTTAAAGCCATTACTTAATAGTTTTCCAATAAAGTCAATAAAATCCTCTTTTGTAGTAATAATAACTTTAGTTGAAAACATAATATTTTCAAAAACCTCATGAAAACTACCGCCATCACCTAAAAGAGATAAAAAATCTTCATACAAAATACCATCTTCATACGAGAGTCTCTCTTTAAGTGGGTCACTAAGAAGAGTACCTATGTTGTCTAATGTTCCATCTAGTGAGCTTAAAATCTCCGCTATGATGACATCTGCACTATCTTTATCTTCATTTTTTAAAACTTCATAGTAATCAAAAAGTGCTTCAGCTCCAGCTTCTCCACTTAATGCCATTTCACTTAATATTGCACAATTGTAAGCCTCTTTTAAATTAGGAAAATCTTTTAACAAAAGTGCATAACTTTGGAGTGCAGCACCATAGTTTTCATTTGTAAAATTTTCACTAGCTTGTGCTAATAACTCTCTTTTATTACTCATGAAACTCCCATTGTAGGTGGTACATTTATTACGCTCAACTCTGGATGAATATCTAAGCGAAGTTGTCTCTCTACACCATACTTAAGTGTATTTCCACTACTTGCACAACCTATACATGCACCTTTTAACTGCACATATACAACTCCATCTTTTACATTAACAAAATCAATATCACCACCATCAAGTGCTAAGCTTGGTCGTATTTTTTCTATAACATTTTTAACTGGTTCAATTAACTCTTCATCACTAAAAGGTATCATAATTTTGCCCCCACATACTATTTTATTTATCACTAAAATGAACTCGTCCATTTTAGTGGCAGGGACACTGGTGTCCCTACAACCCCCTAAAGCTTCGAAAACTCTGTTTTCGAGAACTTAAAAGGGCTTTTTTATTTCTAATGTTACGCACCCTAAAGCTTCGAAAACTCTGTTTTCGAGAACTTAAAAGGGCTTTTTTATTTCTAATGTTACGCACCCTAAAGCTTCGAAAACTCTGTTTCGAGAACTTAAAAGGGTTTTTTATTTCTAATGTTACGCACCCTAAAGCTTCGACAACTCTGTTTCGAGAATTTAGGGAGTCTATCTTTTTTGTAAAATAAATTCTTTACTCTTTTTAATATCATAAAATATGCAAAAATAACTTAATAAGTAGTAAATATATTGTAAAGTTTAAAATAGTAAAAAGAGTGTGTAGAAAAGTGTAGCTATTAATTAAAATAGCTACAAAAGTGTGATTGAATTAGTAGATTATACTAACTCTATAAATGCCATAGTTGTAGCATCTCCACGACGGATACGAGTTCTAATGATACGAGTGTAACCACCTTTACGATCAACGTAAGTTGGCGCAATCTCATTCATTAGTTTTTTTGTTGCTTCTTTACTTTGTAAAGCAGAAAATACTGATTTATGAGCATTAGCATCATTTTTACCAGCAGTAGTGATTAATTTTTCAATATGTGAGCGCAACTCTTTTGCTTTTGGCACAGTTGTCTCAATTTTACCATTTTCGATCAATGCAATACTTAAATTTTTAAGTAAAGCAGCTCTATGAGAGCTAGTACGACCAAGTTTACGATATCCATGACGATGTCTCATTTAATCTTCCTTTAGTTAACTTTCTATTTTTTTCTTGAATGCACTTACTAGATCTACAGGTAAATCAGCACCTACAACAAAACCAAACTCTTCTAGTTTCTCAACTATCTCTTCATAAGATTTTTTTCCAAGATTTTTTACATTTTTCAAATCAGTTTGACTCATAAGAGCAATTTGACCTATATATTTAATATCTGAACGATCTAAACAGTTAAAGCTTCTAGCACTTACACCTAATTCATCAATAGATGAACACATTTTTTTCAACTCTTCAGACTCTTCAGCACGTTCAATTGTAATTGGTGCTTGAATACTGATTTCATTGTCAAAAACTGCTAGTTGAGCGTGCATAACACTTAGTGCATTTTTAAAAGCGTCAACTGGTGAAACTTGTCCATCTGTAACAATATTCAATACAACTTTTTCAAAGTTTGGATTATCTTCAACTAGTACATTTTCAATAGCATAAGTTGCTTTACGAACTGGAGTAAAGAAAGCATCAAGAGCAATAAAATCTTCGCCTAAGCCCTCTTTTATCTCTTCACTAGGAACATAACCTATACCTTGAATAATTTTAACTGTAAAGTTTAAAACTGCATCTTCGTTTAATGTTGCTAAAAATGAATCAGGAGTCACTACTTGAACTTCATCACTATTTAAGTCTTCACCTTTAATTTCACATGGACCATTAAAACTGTACTCAATTTCTGCCTCTTTTGCATCATTGTTTAGCTTAAAGCGAATATTCTTTAAGTTAATGATAAAGTCAGAAATATCTTCTAGCATACCACGAATTGAATCAAATTCGTGTTTTGCATTTTCAATTTTAATTGCAACTGGTGCATATCCCACTGAGCTACTTAATAAAAAGCGACGAAGTGGATGTGCTAAAGAGATTGCATAACCAGGTTCAAAAGGATAAGCGATAATGTTAGCTTCATTTTCACAAATCTGTTCTACAACAAATTCATGAGGTATTAGCGGTGATGTTTTTATTTTATTCATTCATTACGCCTTTATTATATGTTATTATTTAGAGTAAAGCTCAACAATTAAACGTTCTTCAACAGGAATAATAATCTCTTCACGTTCAGGTAAACGATTGAAGATACCAAATGCTTTTTCAGCATCAATATCAACCCATTCAGCAATACCAGTTTGATTTGTTAACTCTAATGCACGTACAACTTGTACATTTTTCTTGCTTTTTTCACGGATTTCAATTTTTTGTCCTGGTTTCACGCGGTATGATGGAATATCAAGACGCTTACCATCTACTAAAATATGACCATGAGTAACAAATTGACGAGCGAATGCTCTAGTTGTAGCAAATCCCATTCTATAAACCACGTTATCTAAACGTTGCTCTAAAAGTGATACAAGGTTTGTACCCGTATTACCTGTACGACGTTTAGCTTCACCAAATAGTCCACGCATTTGCTTTTCAGAAACACCATAGATAAATTTTGCTTTTTGCTTTTCATTAAGTTGCAGACCATATTCTGAAACTTTTTTACGTCTTTGTCCATGCTGACCAGGACCATAAGGACGTTTTTCTAATGCAGATTTACCTGCTAAACGACGCTCACCTTTTAAGTTAAGGCTTACACCAAATCTTCTTTCGATTTTTTCTACTGGACCTCTATATCTTGCCATCAGTAACCTCCTTAAACTCTACGACGCTTAGGTGCTCTACAACCGTTATGTGGTAATGGTGTAACATCTTTCATAAATGTAACACGAATTCCCTCGATTGCACCAACAGCTTTAACTGCAGTCTCACGTCCACTTCCTGGACCTTGAACTTTAATACCTAACTCTTTAATACCATGAATTCTAGCTTTTTCAACTGCTGCTTCAACTGCTTGTTGAGCTGCGAAAGGTGTTGATTTTTTGCTACCTTTAAATCCAAGACTACCAGCACTACTCCATGCAATCATATTTCCCATCTCATCAGTAATAGTTACTAATGTGTTGTTAAATGATGCAGCGATATGTACAATACCACGAGCAATGTTTTTCTTAACTACTTTTTTACGTACTGCTTTTCTTTTTGCCATATTCTATGTCCTTAAGATGCTGCGCCAACAGTTTTACGTTTACCCTTACGAGTACGCGCGTTTGTTTTCGTTTTTTGACCACGACACGGTAAACCACGTCTATGGCGTAAACCACGGTAGCTTCCTAAATCCATTAGTCCCTTGATGTTCATAGCAACTTCTTTACGAAGGTCACCCTCAACCATATGTGAAGCACGAATCTCTTTAGTGATAGCTGCAACATCAGCTTCATTAAGTTCATGAACACGTTTATTGTAATCAATCCCAGTTGCATCAAGAATTTTTCTTGATTGGAAAAGACCAATTCCATAAATGTATGTTAAACCATACTCTACACGTTTTTTCTTAGGTAAATCCACACCAGCTATACGAGCCATGGTTATCCTTGTCTTTGTTTATGTTTTGCAGTTTTGCAGATTACTCTTACAATACCCTTGCGCTTAACGATTTTACAATCATCACACATCTTCTTTACTGAAGCACGAACTTTCATTTTGTAGTCCTTCTACTTTGTTTCTTCACTTGCAATGTATCTTAGGTTAAGTAAGCTTAACCAATATTTTTATTTACGAAGATTGCCTCATAAATAGAAACATTCAACTATTTTTGTCTAATACACTACAAAGTGGATGGGGATTTTACTTAAATTTTATTAAAAGTTTTATTAAATTGCTACAAAATAGCTTTAAATCTATAATAAAACTTACTCTCATTAATTTTAGTGAAACTATAGTCAACTTGTTCACATCTTTTTGCAATTTCATAAAAGCCAATTCCTCCGCCTTTTCCATGCGTATCTTTTCCACTTCGTCTTGCTTCTCTATATAATCTTTTTATCTCGTCCTTATCAGCATCAATAACACCTTTTAACTTTGGTTCCATTCTTTGCATATCTTTAATATCTACAATATTTTGACTCAATACATAGTAATCATCACTACTATTTTTACCAACTACGACCATACCTTTTGGGTCAAAATCATGGCTACATTCTTTAATACATTTTGAGTAATTCATCATATTTTGAGAAAGCTCTATAAAAACAGTATAGATATTATTGGCAATTTTCATAGATAAATCTGAATCTTCACTCTCTTTTTCAAGAGCTTCTGTCATACCTACAATTAGTGACTGTGTTAAAAAACCACCATATGTTAAAAATACTATTCCATCATCATCAAAAAGTGACTCTAATTTTGCTATGTCTATCATTATTTATCTCCTATATATTGTGAAATATCTACTTCATCTATCTGTTCTGGTTTTAAGTTTGCTACTGCGTACTCTTTGTACATTCCGCTTGTTAAAAAGAGTTTAAAAAGATCTTCATCTAGGTGCTTATCTTTAACCATAAAACTCAAAATTTTAACTGATGCAGATAGCGTTTTCGCCTCTCTATAAGGTCTATCAGAAGCGGTAAGTGCCTCAAAAACATCTGCAATAGCCATAATTCTAACAGGTATAGGCATATCATCTTTTGTAAGTTGACGTGGATAGCCTGTCCCAATAAGTGTCTCATGATGAGCACCTGCATAGAGTGGTACATTTTTAAGTTTTTCAGGAAATGGTAATTTCTCTAACATTTTGATTGTCATTATAATATGCTCTTGAATTTTAAATCTATCTTCACTGCTTAGTGTTCCAGCAGATATGCAGATGTTTGTTAATTCGCCTAAATCATAAAGATTTTCGGGAACTTTTGTTTTAAAACCTAAGCGTTCATACTCTTCGTAATCAAAATACTCTCTTGGAATTATATGTCTTGCTTTATCGCTAAGCAGTTGTTCAACGCCTGGTGTTTGACTATTTTCACTCAACACTCTTTGCTTCTCTTCGTGAGCTAAACCTATTGTGTCATCAAAATTTCTCACCCATGTTCTTGAAGCAATACTTTTTACAATATCTTTATCTTCATTTTTCATAAACTCACCACCAACATTAGCTTTAGCGACTCTCTCAAACTCATCAATAAGCTTTGAGTGTTCATCATCTAACCAACTATCTACTTCAGACGCATCTTCACCAGCTAGCTTCTTGTTAAGTGCTTCTATTGTTAAATCTCTATGGATGACTTCAAATCTTGTTCGCACCTCATGTATTCTATTGTAAATTGTCTCTAATTTTGTTGCTTTATCTACAATGTATTCAGGAGTAGTAACTTTCCCACAATCGTGTAACCAAGCAGCTATTTTAAGCTCTCTTAGTTCATCTTCATCTTCCATAACAAAATCTTTAAATGCTTCATTTTCACATTTACTAGCCTCTTTAACTAACATCATTGAGAGTTCTGGTACTCTTAAGCAGTGTCCGCCTGTGTATTTACTTTTTGCATCAATTGCACCAGCAATAAGTTCAATAAAAGAGTCCATTAGTTTTTTCTGTGCTTCTTGTAAAGAGATTACTTCTTCTAATTTATTTTGAAGCTCATCATACTCTTTGCGTTGACGTTTATCTGCACGAGACATAATTTTATCTTGTCTTTTAATATCTTTTACAAGCTTATCGACAGTCTGAATAAAACTACTCTTTAACTCTTCAACCTCATTAACTAACTTATTCTCAGAAGCATTTTCATCTGAATTTGCTCGTCTCTCTTCTCTTGATCTTCTCTCAGACATCTTTAACTTACTTAGTAACTAATTTAATAGTTAAATCTTCAAAATCTTCAATAAAGTCTTCTCCTGCTTCTTCTGCGCTTTCGTTCTCTTCATCATAAATCCAGTTTATCTCTATTTTATTATCATCTTTTGCTTCATCTAGCAAGTCAAAGAAATCAAAAAATAGTTTTGAGCTACTTGAATTAAAGTATATAATCTCCATATTTACTACTGTCACATCTTTTGCATTTCCATCAAAGTAGTTCTCTAACCACTCCATCATTGGTTTATAAAACTCAAATGTATTCTCTGGGTATGACTTACCCGTTAGTGCTATTACTCCACTCTGGGCATTTAACTCTATTAGTGGTGTATATTTTGTCTCTTCAAAGTTTAGGTTTTCCATTTTTTTAATCCTTTTCGTTTAGTTTATGTAGAGTAAATTGTAAAACTGACTCTTTGATTGGTTTTTTAACTACTTCAGCACCTTGTTTGAATGCTGCTTGAGTAATTTGAGTATTTACAACTGAGCTAATAACCATAATTTTCACACTTTTATCTATCTCTCTAATTTTATCTATTAGTCCCATACCATTTAAATTAGGCATCTCCTAATCCGTTACAACAATATCTGGGCTTAAAGCTTGAAACTTTTCAAACCCCTCTACTCCATCATTTGCTTCGCCAACTACATCATATCCATACTTAACAAAAAGCTCTCTATTTATTCTTCTTGATATTTTTGAATCATCGACTATTAAAACGCTTTGTGACATTTTTTCTCCTATTTAAAAGACAATAAAGCATGGTGTAAATGAGCCTCTTTAAGCGGCTTTTTTAGAATTTTAACACCATACTTGATTACCTCTTGTGTCACTTGAGAATTAACAACAGATGTAATTACTACTACATGTACATCATGACCTAGCTCTCTAATTTTTTTAACCATACCAACGCCATCAAGGTTTGGCATCTCCACATCTGTTAGAATAAATTCAGGCTTATGCTCTTCATATTTTGCTAAACCATCAACGCCATCAACTGCTTCTGAAATCACCTCATAGCCCAATTTACTCAATAAATCTCTATTTATTCTTCTTGACACTTTTGAATCATCAACTATTAAAACCTTTTGCAATATCTATCCTTTATCTATTTATTATTTTTAATGCTTTTTCTAGTTTTTCTCTACTAATTGGTTTTTTAATAATAGTAGATTTACATAAACCTTGCGCTTCTAAGACTCTGTGCTTATTATCTACAGATGAAATCCATATTACTTTCAAATCACTACTAACTTGAACTAGCTCTTTAACTACCTCTAATCCATCATATATTGGCATCTCAATATCTAATGTCATGAGGTCTGGTTTGTGTTTTAAATACATATCAATAGCTTGCTGTCCATCTAATGCCTCATAAATGTCACAATATCCATTTTCTCGTAATAACTCAACTACCCTACTTCTTGCTAACTTTGAATCATCAACAACTAAAATTTTACTCATACACTCAACCCTTATATTTCAAATGCAATAAGTGTAACATCATCATTTCTCTCATAATCAGCTTCATACGAGTCTAACTCATATAAAAACACCTCTTGCTGATCTGCCATAGACTCATCACCATACTCTTTAATTATGTTTTGAAATCTTTTTTTACCAAAGCAAAATCCTTTTTCTCCACCATTTTGGTCTAAATATCCATCTGTTGTTAAGTAGAATTTCATACCCTCTTCAACATCAATAATATGCTCTTTATACTCATAGTCCATTTCACACTTTTTATATCCAACAGACTTTCTATTGCCTTTTAGAACTTTTAACTCTCCATCTTGTGTATAGAAAAGTGGTGTCTCAGCTCCTGCAAATTTAACAATTTTATCTTTTTTATTATAATAGAGAATTCCTCCATCAAAACCTGCATTACTAATACTATCTTCATGCTCTTGTTTTAGTAAGTTTTTCATACTTCTGTTAAATACACCCAATAAATTTGCAGGACTAACATCTTCATCACTTTGTTTAATTTTTGCAACAATTTGACGCTCAATTGCTTTTACTAACATTGTAACAAATGCACCAGGGACTCCATGACCTGTACAATCAATTACCAAAAGCAAGCACTCATCATCATTTCTTAAATCTTCAAACAAGTAGATGTCTCCACCAACAGTATCTTTAGGGTGCCAAATAGCAAAGTAGTCTTGAAAGTAGTTTCTAAAAATTTTGTTATCTGGAATTAATGCACCTTGAATTAGTGAAGCGTACTCAATTGACTCACGAGTATGTTTGTGAATACTTTCAATCTCCTGTTTTTTTAACTCTACTTCAGCAGTTCGCTCTGCAACTTTTAACTCAAGATTTTCACTTAACTCTTCTACCTCTTTTTTAGATGTAATATCTTGACGTATTGCATAATAACCAATCTGTTCATTTTCACTATTAAAATCTGGCTCTATTTTGGTATAGACCCAATAAAATGAGCCATCTTTTCTTAGGTTTTTAACCTCTCCAAACCAGCACATACCATTTTGAATTGCACTCCAAACACCCTTAAAAATATCTTTTGGCATATCTGGATGTCTAACAATATTGTGCTGTTTACCTACTAACTCAGCTTCATTGTAGCCACTAATTGCACAAAAAGCTTCACTAACATGTGTAATTTTTCCACTTAAATCTGTTTTTGAGAAAATTACATTTTTATCTATTGCAGATACCAATACTTCTAATTCACTATTTTGTTTAATAATATCTTTTGTTTTTAACTCTATCGTCTCATTTAGTGTTTCAGTATAGTTTTCAAGCTTACTGTTTTGCTCTTCAATAGTGTCAATCATAGTGTTAAAACCATCAAAAAGAATTTTAAACTCATCATTACTTCTTGCATATACATGTACACTATAGTCTTTGTTTAAAACAATTTTTTCCATTGCATCTTTAAGTCTTAAAATTGGTAGAGTAAACATCCTTTGCATTCTAAGAGCAAAGAATATAACAACTAGTAGTGAGACAATAGAGACGACAATAAGCAATATAAACTGCTCATATATTGTTTGATCAACGTGGTCTGTGTTAGCAACAATAGCAAATGTTCCTAAATACTCTTTTTCAAAATAAATAGGTCTGCTTACAATTAAATTGTAACTCTCAATACTCTTAATATCTTTTTTAATATCTTTATTTTCATAGGCATCTATTATTATCTTTTTCACTTCAGACTCTCTATCTATATCTTTAATGTAAGATGCAAAAATTGTCACTTTATCTTTAAATATAAATGCTGCTTCAATATTTTTAGCCAACTCCAAAGTGTGAAGCATTGTTGTTGCACTGTCACTATCATCAAACTCAATAGCTGCAATTAAGTTTTCTCCCATAATTCTACTTACTTGAGACAAAGAGTTGATGCCCTCCTCTTTCTTCTCATTAAATGTGTAGGTAAATATTGCGGCTGAAGAGAGAAAAAGTGCTATTGTAGCACTAAAACTCAGTAAAAAAACCAACTTAATCTTTATTGAACGATAACGCTTCTCACTCATCTCTTATCCTCTTAAAATTTTATTGTTGCTCTAATATAGTAGTAAGCACCACTATATCCAAATGGTGCATTCATAGAGTATTGCTTAATTCCATTAGTTCCATAAAATGTGCCATTTAAATTTTTAAATTTACCTGCTTGTGTATCAAAAATATTTGTTCCACCAATTGCCACATTAAAGCTATTGTTTACTCTATAATTCACGTCCAAATCTGTTGTAATTGTTGGGTCAAAATTGTAAACTACATCTGACACTACTTGTGAGTATGAGCCATATCTGCTAATGTTCAGTGCAATATTATAATCTGAAATTTCATAATTTGTTAAAAAACGCACCGAATCTTTTGGTTGACCATTTTCCATTCTATCTATTTGTTCAAATGAGTTCTCAAGAGTTGTTGTAGTGGTATTAAACTTTACAACTCTATTATTATTGTAATTGTACCACAGACCAACATCTAGTTTTGAACTATTAACAAACTCATACTTATAGTTTAATTTCAAGTCAATACCTTGCGTTTCAGTGTTTACAGCATTTGTAAAAAATCTAGCCTCTCTTACTCCATTTGCCACCAAAATATCTTTTTGTGTTTGCGTCTCGCCTGCTAGGTTTCCAGAGAGCATAATTCTATCTTCTACATGTATATAAAAATAATCTACCATAAAAGATAAATTTTCAATCGGTTGATAAACACTACCAATTGCTAAATGTTTTGATTTTTCTGGTTTTAAGTCCTCAGCACCTAATGCTTCAGAAACCTCGTCATCTGGAGTGAAAGTTCCTTTTGTACTCATAGCACCACTATTAACAGTAGTAGAGGTTTGTGAGTAGCTAGACTGCGCAAGAGATGGCGCTCTGAAGCCTGTACTAGCAGACACTCTTAAAAGCAACTCCTCTAATGGGTTGTATGCAAGAGCTAATTTTAGGTTTGTAGTTGAGCCAAAGTCTGAAAAATTTTCATATCTTCCTGCTAACTCTGTAGAGAAGTCGTCGCTAAAATGGTAAGTTCCATCAAGGTAGAACGCGTAACTCTCACGAGAACTATCTGTCTCATTTTCAAGTTGATAACCTCCAAAACCTTGAGAACCACCATTGTAATATGACTCAAAATCACCAGCTTTTATTTGGTAATTTTCATACCTATACTCAGCTCCACCAGCCAAATCAAAACTTCCAATGTTTTTTTTCAAATCAAAGTTAGTAGTGTTTTGTGTAAAAGCTAAACCTCCATTGTTAAATGATGTAGGCGATGATGCTCCTAATGCATAATTCATGCTATCATTAACGCCATATTTGATTTCATTGTAACCATACACATTACTTAAATCCCAAAAGTAACCATCTCCTAGCTCTCCTTTGACACCAAAAGCTATAGAGTAATCAAGAATTTTTGCATCTATCATTGGTAAAAAACCAGCTGGGTAAATTGGGTCTGCATTTACATTTGGAGGTCTAAAGTAAGCACTAGCTTTACTGTCTCGGTAGTTTAAAAGTGCATTTGAGTAAAAAATTATCTCATTTTTAGTGGGTACTTCTGCATTTAAGACAGCACTATAACTTTGCGCATCTGGTACTCCAATGTGCGTAGTTACTCTTGGAGGAGCTACTCTATTGTCGTAACCAGCGTGTTGCGTCTCATCTTGTTTTTGTGCTGACATTGTCAAATTAACAAAGCCATCATATTTCATTGGCATACTTACAAATGTATCTGCGTAGAGTTTTGTTCCATCACCGCTTTTATGTTTTCCACTCTGCGCACTTACACTATTTTTATGTCCTACACCTTTTAGAATAATATTTATAACACCAGCTATTGCGTCTGAGCCATATTGCGCAGCTGCTCCATCTCTTAGAATTTCTACTTTTTCTATTGATTTTAGTGCTATTGTGTCTAAATCTACATTTGAAGAGCCTCTGCCTATTGTTCCGTTTACATGTAGTAGTGCTGATGTGTGTAATCTTTTTCCATTTACTAATACTAGTACTTGATCTGGACTCATTCCTCTTAGTGTGAATGCTCTTACATGGTCACTTCCATCTGAAACAGATGGCTCTGGTGAGTTAAAGCCTGGAACAAAGTATCTTAGTACATTTGTCAAAGATGTAAGTCCTGAGCTATCTATCTGTTTATATGTTATTACATCTATTGGTGCGGATGATTGTAAGAAATTTTTTGCTCCACTTCTTGAGCCTACATCTGCTTTTAATTCGCTATCTAGGCTCATCAAGTCATCTAGTGACATATCATCAAGTGTATCTTCTTGTGCGTTAAGTGTATTGGTTATTAGTAGTGCTGTTATTATTGATAGTTTTAAAAAATTTCTTTTCATGAGTCATCTCCTCTAATAACATCTGCAATTCTAAGAAGTGATGATTTTATTTTTAAGTTATCTTCTTTAGCAGTGTCTAAATTTATTTTTAGTTTTACTTTTTGAGATGCAAAGTAGATTTGCATTGCACCTTTTTTCTGTGCAAAACCTCTAATACCACTAACAGTAAGAATGTTTTTACCTTTTACTCTCTCTAAAATAGTATCTAAATTTTTAGAGTCCTTGTTTGAAATGTAGAGAATATTTGTAAAACCTAACTGATCAATATTATCAATATATTTAATTTCAACATCTTTTTTCTTTATTTTTTTACCCTTAAATGCTTTGTCAAACATATCTCCAAAAGGGTTATTTAAAATCGTTATAACAAAATTTTTATTATCACTCTTTTCCCAAGAGATAAATTTTGCCACCTTTCCCACAATTAGTACCTTTAACTTATCTTCTGACACATTTGCATTTACTGTAAATGCAAAAATCATTAGCGTAAAAAGTAGTTTGAAAATTTTACTCATAACCATCACTTTCTTTTAATTACAACATTGTAATACAAAATTGTCTCATAATTAATAAGTGCCTGACCCTTAAATTAACTAATTTTTGATTTTAACAGAAGTTTATTAAAAATTAAGCACGATTCTCATTTTTTGAGCGTAAAAAAACATAGATGAGATTGTAAAAAAGAGATAAAAATTTAGCTATAATAAGTTTGTAAGTGGGAAAAGAGATAAATTAAATGAGAGTATATAAGGTTAAATAAAATATGAATTTTAATACAAATAAGTACAATATAATAAAAGCAATAGATGAAAATAAAATATTAATCTTAGAAAATAAAGATACAAAAGATACAGTAGTCGCAAAACAAGGTATAAATAGTAAAAAAGAGTATGGAAATCTTCAAACATTAAAAGATATTAAGAGTATCCCTACTATTGTAGAATATGAAAATAGTATTTTATATACTCAATATAAAAAAAATACGATAACATTAACTCAATTTATAAAAAATAACAAAAACATATCATTAAATATATTTTATAATATAGCTATAAAAATTATGAAAATAGTAAAAGAGATTCACTTAACAGGACTTATTCATAAGGATATAAATACAAACAATATTTTAATTAATACTGATACTAAAGAGTTGTATTTTATAGATTTTGAACTCTCCTCATCTATAAAAGAGAAAATAGATATAAATCAAAATATTCAAGAACTAAGTGGTCATATATCTTTTATATCTCCAGAGCAAACTGGTAGGGTAAATAGAGAGGTTGATTTTAGAAGTGATTTTTACTCTTTAGGAGTTGTTTTTTATAATCTTTTAACTTCAAGGGTACCTTTAGAAGCTGAAGATTTAATAGGTGTTATTCATCAACATATCACAAAACAGCCATTAAACCCAACTGTTATAAATAAAAATGTACCAAAATTATTATCTAATCAGGAAAAACATCCGTGGTGCATGAACTTCATAAATCATTGAGTTCAAACTTTGGATTTTATGGGGAGAGTAAGTTTGATCAGTTAAATTCATCTATTCCATATTTTGGTATTATTAAAATCTTAGATGAGTATTTTGAAGCTGTTTTAAAACAAGAAAAAAATATAAGTATAAATCTAAAAGAAAAATTAATAGCTAAGTTAGGTGATGATGCTTTTGTATTAACATCTAAAATTAAAAACTTAGAGAATCTTATAGGAAAACAAGAAGTTGCTACGAAATTATCTACAAAAGAGGAAGAGGAGAGATTTTATAGAGTTTTTATAGTTTTAATGGAAATCATTACAGATGATAATAAACCTTTATTGTTTTTTGTAGATGATTTACAATGGGCAGATGTAGGAACTATAGATTTAATTAAACTAATAGTTCAAACAAAAACCATAAAAAACCTTTTAATAGTAAATGCTTATAGAGATAATGAAGTAAACAACAACCATATCTATATGATGATGTTAAACTCTCTAAAAGAGACAACCTACATAGATGAATTTACTTTAAAAAATCTATCAAAAGATGATGTAAGTGAGCTTGTGACAGATCTAATCCATACAAAAGATACTACACTTATAGATTTTTTCTATGATATGAGCTTGGGAAATGCTTTTTTTATAAATCAAATGATAAATCTTTTTAATAGTGAAAATCTGTTTATATTTGATACTGAAAATTTAAAGTTTGAGTATGATATAAAAAAATTAAAAGCTATAGGACTTAGCAAAGATGTAGTTGAGATAGCAACAAAAAACATATCACTTTTAGATGATGATATTATAGAGGTTTTAAAAGTTGCTAGTGTTGTTGGAAATAGATTTGACATAGAGTTAGCAAAATCAATTTTAAGTGAAACTTTAAATATTGGGGAGCTACTTGAAAAAGCACAAGAGAAAAGCTTTATCATAAAAATAAAAAAGCAGTATAAATTCTCACACGATAGAATCCAACAAGCATTTTATACTTTAATAGATGAAAAAGAGTTACCAAATCTACATAAAAACATAGCACTTAAACTAGATAAAAATCAAGATAAAATAGAGTTCTTTGAAAATATAAAACTAGAGATGGCGATACACTATAATCATGCTTTAGATATCTTATGTGAAGATGAAAAGATAAAAGTTGTAGCTTTAAACTTAGAGATGGCAAAACTTTTAAAAGAAGCTTTAGCTTATGATGAAGCTTTAATGTATTTAGAAAATGGATTATCTATAATTGATAAAACAGATGAGGAGTTGTATTGGGAGTATCTATTTTTAAAAATTGAGATATATTTTAATACCTCTCAAATAGATAAGATTGATGATATTGTTTTGTTAGTTGAGCCACTTGTAAATAGTGATGAAAAGCTTGTAGATTTAGCAAATATAGTTATCAAAAAAGATTTTATTTTAAATAAGCATATTGATGTTATAGAATATGGTGTAGGTATTATAAAAAGCTTAGGGATGAATATCCCTACAAAAGCGAATAAATTAAACATAGTAAAAGAGTTTATAACTTACAAGTACCATTTAAGAGGTAAAGAGTATAAAGATATTTTAGCTCTACCTAAAATGCGTGACAATAAAAAATTTTTAATCTCTAAGATTTTATTTGATTTAATACCATCTGCTTATATGACAAGCTCTGATTTGTTTGGTACATATAGTTTGATTATGGCAAATATAGCTTTAAAATATGGAAACTCTAAGTATGCTCCATTTGGATATATTATGTCTGCACTTTTAATAGGTGGAGGATTTAAACAGTTTACAACTGCCTATGAACTAGGACAAATAGCTTTAAAAGTGAGTGAACAGTATCCTGATGTGGATTGTTACTCTAGGGTAAATTTTTTATTTGGATGTTTTGTAGTTCACGGAGTAAAACCATACAAAGAGTATTTGCCTTACAGAGAGTTATCCAATAAGGGGTTTATACAAATAGGAAACAGACTTTTTAGAAACTACAATGACTTTTTTACAAGAGTACAACATATACTTTTTAATAGTGCAACATTAGATAAAATAAAAAATGAAAATGAAGATATTTTAGAACTGTATCTATCTTCAAATGAGGAAGATTTGATTCACTTTCAAACTTATATCTTATCGTTTATAAATAAACTTCAAAATAATAATACAAGTCAAGATGAGAGCCAATATGAACTATATCTTGAAAAGCAACTCAATACAAGCATAAAAGCCATGGTATATACCTTTAAAGCTTTGGAGTATTATCTGTTTGAAGATTATGATAAGGCTTTTGTTTATATAAAAAAAGCTTTACGATATATAGATGACCAACTAGGTGTGATGACTGACCATCTATTTAGATTGATTTTCAATCTTATAATGCTTGAAGTAAAAAGTAAAAATCCACTTTTTAAAGGTGTTTATAAACTAAATAAATTTTTACTCAAAAGGTATGCTAAGTATTCGCCTGATAATTTTAACCTATACTATTATTTAGCAAATGCTCAAGAGTTTAGTAAAAAAGGTGATATAAAAAAAGCAAATATCTATTTTCAAGATGCTTTAGGTGAAGCAAAAAAAGGTAAGTCACTTTTTCATATAGCACTAACAAATGAACTTATAGGAAAGTCTTGGTTAGATATTGATAGAAATATATCTTCATTGTACCTTGAAAACTCTTTTAAATATTATAGTTTATATAAAGCAGATAATAAAGCATCTCAACTGAAAAACAGATATGACTTAAAAATCAACTCTGATAAAACAGATATTTTAAGTACACAAGATATAGTTACAACAACATCCTCAAATATAGGAGTTAATCTTGATGTTGATTTAGTAGTAAAAGCATCACAAACTATCTCTCAAGAGATAAAAATAGAAAATATCTTACAAAAAATGATACATATTATTTTAGAAAACATAGGTGCAAATCGTGGATTTATAATACTAGAGAAAAACAATCAACAGCTTATCGTAGCTTCAATTGACGATGAAAAAGTAGAGCTGTTATCAAATAGAGATATTAAAGATGAATCAAACATCTCAAAATCTATTATAAACTATGTATCAACAACAAGACAGATAGTAATAGTATCAGATGCCTCAACAGATGAACAATACATAAAAGACTCCTATATACAAAATCACAAACCAAAATCAATTTTGGCAATACCAGTGATACAAAATGATATATTAAAAGGGATACTTTACTGTGAAAACAATCTATTGACAGATGTATTTTCTCAAAAAATTGTAAGTACAACTAGTATGATTTTGTCACAACTTATCATCTCACTTGATAATGCTTTTGTATATGAAAACTTAGAAAACATAGTAGATTCACGAACAGAGGAATTAAATGATGAAAAGAATTTTATAAACACTATTATAGATTCACAAGAGAATTTTGTGATAACATCAGATGGTAAATGTTTAAAAACAGCCAATAAAGCTTTTTACAACTTTTATAATGTAAAAGATATAGATGATTTTATGGATAAATTTGGTGCTTGTATTTGTGATACATTTAATACAACAGCACCAAAAGAATATATCCAAAAAACAATGGGCGATGAAAAATGGATAGATTATGTATATAGCAAACCTCATAAGATTCATAAGGCACTTATTAATAAAGATGATAAAGAGTATATATTTACAATAACGTCAGAAAAATTAAAAATAAAAGGTGAAGAGCTAAAAACTGCAATCTTTACAGATATAACTGTTATGGAAGAAGCAAAAAAACAGATTGAAGCAACCCACAAACACACAAGAGATGCTATAGAATATGCATCTTTAATACAAGGTGCATTGATACCACAAAAAGGTGTAATGGAACCATTTTTTAAAGACCACTTTGTCATGTGGACACCAAAAGATACAGTTGGTGGAGATATATGGCTATTTAATAAAATGCGACATGAAGATGAGTGTTTACTATTTTTTATAGATTGTACAGGTCATGGAGTACCTGGAGCTTTTGTAACAATGATAGTTAAATCAGTTGAGCGAGAAATAGTATCAAAGATAAATAAACAACCAGAACTAGATATAAGCCCAGCTATTATAATGGGGTATTTTAATAAAACTATGAAAACACTTCTAAGGCAAGAAACAAAAAATAGTTTATCAAATGCAGGATGGGATGGTGGTATAGTTTACTACAATAGACGAACACAAATAGTTAAATTTGCAGGTGCAGAAACACCACTTTTTTATATGACAAAAGATGGTGAATTTAAAACCATAAAAGGTAATAGATACTCAGTAGGATATAAAAAATGTGCTATGGATTATAAATACAAAGAAACCATACTTGAAGTTGAAGAGGGTATGAAATTTTACTGTACCACAGATGGATACCTTGATCAAAATGGTGGAAGCAAAGATTTTCCATTTGGTAAGAAAAGATTTGGAAATATTATCAAAGAACATCATAAAAAACCAATGGCAGAGCTTCAAACAATATTCCAAATGGAAATGATGGAATATGAGGGTGCTATAGAAAATAACGATAGAAATGATGATATGACTGTTATAGCATTTGAGATAGGAGAACAATCTGAATTTCAAGAAGAGATAATTGAAGAGATAGTCAAATATGAGGGTGTAATGACTCAAAATGTAATTGCAACTTGTATGGATAACATAGAGGTTAAAATTACTAATATGAATGTGTTATCAACCGTATCAACTATTACAATTGAATATTGTCAAAATATGATGAACTATTCTAAAGATGAAGAAAAATTTTCAAGACAAATAGTACCCGCAGGAGAGATAGGGGTACAATATCACTCTAACGAAGAGAATGAACACTATGAGATAATAGCAACAAACATAGTAGCTATTGATGATAAACAAAAAATAGAACCAAAACTAATAGAGATACAATCACTTGATAAAGCGGGTATCAAAAAAAGATATAGAGAGCTTAGAAAATCAGGTCAAAATACACATG
The DNA here is from genome assembly GCA_034658915.1 of Campylobacterota bacterium. GTDB lineage: Bacteria > Campylobacterota > Campylobacteria > Campylobacterales > Sulfurimonadaceae > JAYEGD01. The sequence continues at coordinate 19,587 of JAYEGD010000292.1, forward strand.
AAAAAGGTGGAGGTATTGGTATCTATGAGATAGCTAAAGTATCAGATTCTATTGAATATGAATTTATTAAAATAAATGAAGATAAATATAGCTTTACTATGAAATCTTTTGTGAAGCCTAAAGAAAAAAAGAGATAAATATGAACTTAAAAAAACTACCAATAGGGATACAAACATTTTCAGAGATAATCAATAAAAATTATTTGTATATAGACAAAACTAATATAGCTTATAATTTAATAACTAAAGAGAGTAAATATATATTTTTATCTCGTCCTAGAAGATTTGGTAAGTCACTCTTTTTAGATACATTGCATAATATTTTTGAGGGAAACAGAGAGCTATTTAAAGGCTTAGGTATATATGATAAATGGGATTGGAAAACTAAATATCCAGTTATAAAAATATCATTTTCTGGGGATTTGCGATCAGGAGATGCTTTAAAAACAAATATCCTAAGCATCTTAAAATCAAATCAAAAAAGATTAGGTATAGAGTGTGAAGATACCAATAGTGTTGGTATGTGTTTAAAAGAACTCATAGAATTAGCTTATGAAAAACACAATCAGCAAGTAGTAGTTTTAATAGATGAATACGATAAAGCTATCTTAGATAACCTTGACCAGATGGAAGTAGCACAAGAAAATAGAGAGATTATAAAAGGGTTGTACTCTGTTTTAAAAGAGAGTGATCCATTTTTAAAGTTTGTATTTTTAACTGGTGTTTCAAAGTTTTCAAAAGCTAGTATATTTAGTGGGCTTAATATGATGGAAGATATAAGTTTAAATAGACACTATGGAAATATATGTGGATATACTCAAAATGATGTTCAAACTTCATTTTTACCATATTTAACTGATGTAGATTTAGAAAAAGTTAAAGTTTGGTACAACGGCTATAACTTTTTAAAAGATGATGTTTACAACCCTTTTGATTTGTTACTTTTTATAAAAAATGAGTATATATTTGATAATTATTGGTTTAGCACAGGAACGCCAACATTTCTTATAAAACTAATAGAAAAAAATAACTACTTTTTACCAAAATTATCAAACCTAACAGTAGATAAAAAACTACTTGATAGCTTTGATATTGATAATCTAGATCTGGAAGTTATATTATATCAAGCTGGTTATTTGACTATTGATGAGATGATACAAACAAGAAGAGGAAGAATAGAATATAAACTAAAACTACCAAACGAAGAGGTAAGAGCTTCATTTAGTGATATTGTTATTGATGGTTTGACAAAACAAAAAACTGAGAAATTAAGATTTCAAGATAATATTTATGATGCTTTGATTGATAATGATTTAGATTTATTAAAAAGTTCTTTAAAATCAATGTTTGCATCAATCCCTTACAACAATTACACAAAAAATGACATACAACATTTTGAAGGATTTTATGCAAGTATCATCTATGTATATCTACAAAGTTTAGGACTTGAAATTATAGGGGAAGATGTGACCAATAAAGGAAGAATTGATTTAACAGTTTTTATAGAAAATAGTATCTATATTATAGAGTTTAAAGTAGGAGATACAGATGCGCTAGAGCAAATCAAAGCCAAAGATTATGCTAGTAAGTATTTAAATGAAAACAATGATATATATTTAGTAGGGATAAATTTTGATGAAAAAGAGAAAAACATAAGTAGTTTTAAGTGGGAAATTTTAAAATCTAAAACTTAAGTTGCTCATATCTGAATTTTGCTCCACCATCAACATTCTCAACACTCAACTCTCCATTGTGTTTTTGAGCAATTTGTGAACTCATGTAAAGACCAATTCCAGTACCTTTACCCTCTTCTTTTGTTGTTATATTTGCTTTGAAAATATCATCTATTACATGTAGTGGTATTCCACCTGCATTATCTGCTATCTCTATTGCACTACATGTAGAGTTATCTATCAACTCAATTACTATTTTTCTATCTTCTGTTTTATTTTCATTAAATGCATCTTTTGAGTTATTTATAATGTTTAAAACTAGATGTTTGAACTCATTTTCTACTCCATGTAGTGAAAATTTTTGCTCATCTTTTACTACTACTTCTATGTTGAACTTAATGAATTCATCTTTAACAAGAAGTAAAACTTTACCAACCATCTCAGCTACATCAAAATCTGTAGCATCTTTTGATGGTCTAAAAAAGTTTCTAAACTCTTCAAGTGTGCTTGTCATATGTTTAACTTGATTAGATACCTTCTTTTGAAAGCCCTCTACATACTGCTCATCAATTAGTTCATCTTCAAAGTCATATCCCATCATATCTACTTGCATATTAATGATGTTAATTGGTTGTTTCCATTGGTGAGCAACTGCGTCCATCATCTCACCCATTGAAGCTAAACGAGACTGCTGAAAAAGCATTTTTTCTTTCTCTTTTCTTGAAGCAATCTCTTCTTCCACTTTTTTCTCTAAATGATTTTTATACTCATCTAGCTCTTCATTTAACTTCATCATTACTAGCTGTTGCTTATCGCTTTGTTTAATTATTTTATCTAATCTGCTTGATTTTCTTTTGTAATCTTTTAGTAAAATTTTTAAATTTTCTTGTAAAGTAACATAGTCATTGTCTAAGAATGACTCTATATAATCTATTGTTTTATCTGTTTTCTCTTTCAAATTTGAACCTCTCTAGTCTTGATTTAGCCTCTTTATCATCATAGTTGAACAAGCAGAAATTGACAATATGCAAATTTTTATAGTATTATACATTTTTATCCTTTTGCTTATATCTTATATCTATTTATTGTGAAATTATAAAAGCAAAATTCGCCTTGAATCTAAACCTTTTAAATGTTGTTGAATATGTCATTTATTATGGTCAAGCACTTATTGATGTTAAGGGATTTTGGTGATTTTAGTTTTTGTATGCATTGCATCTCAAATGAGGTAGAATAAGTTAACGAGTTATAGTTAAAGTTCTATATCTTTATATGATTATTGAAATCATACATAGCATAAAACAATCCACCAAAAATAATAATGGCAGCTAGTACAACAATCCATTCCATCTATAAATCCTTTAATTGTCTTATTTTAGAGTAAGCTTTTTTATTTACAATTACAATTCCAATTGTTGAAATTACAATTATAGTTAGAGCAACAATTAGTAAAACTAACCTCGCCTCATCATAATTCTGAGCTAGCCATCCAAGTAGCGATATTTCAATAGCAGTTAATATACCGAACATAATTTTTAACCGATTTCTTCTTTTATTTCATCTATTTTAGCCATGAGACAAGTATAGTATTAATTATATTAATTTTGATTTAAAATTTAGGCACTTACTCTATTTTTTGAGACTAAAAAAATATAGATAAGAGTGTAAAAAATAGTTTGCATTATTAAAATAGTATATTGACTAGGTACATCACTCAAAGTTGCTCCCATTTGGTTAAGTGATAAAAATCCAAATATAGCTGGGTTGCTTGGAAAAAATAGTGATATTAAAAGTACAATCTCTTCTACATCTTGCAAAGGCCAAACAAATGCAGCACTAAATACTAATGGCATTGATGTTGCTAAAACTATTGGTGTAACATAAGCCCTTTTTTTTAGTAACTCTCCTAACGACAACCCCATCATAACGACACTTAATGAGTACATGTAACCAAAACTTAGTAAATCAGAAATATTTGACAATTTGGATATTTCAAAAAAGTCAAAAACAAAACCAAAATATAGCATCTCATAAAACATAAAAAGTGTTGTAAATATTATAATTTTTGACAAAATATTCAAAAATATATTTGAATTTTTGTAGTGACCCGCGTAGCCTTTAGACTCTATTTTTTCACTATATCCAGCGCTTAAAAGTGCTACACCAATTAGAAACATCTGTTGCAATATTATGATGAAAACAGCAGGAACTACATACTGCTTGTAGCTATTTTGAGGGTTAAAAAGGTTATGAATTTTAAATTCAAACATATTAACATCTTCAATAGCTCTCTTTTGGCTACTACCATCTAACATAATATTGTACGCTTTTAGTTGAGCAGATTTTTCAAACATAGCACTAAGCGCTGATTCTACTACACTCTTGTTTAGTAAAAAAAAGCTGTTATTGGCTCCAATGGCAACTGTTGGCATCTTATTTAAGTACAAGTCTCTCTCAAAATTTTCAGGTAAAACTATAAACCCCTCTATTTTTTGCTCTAAAACAGATTTTTTTGCTTCATCAATAGAGTTTTCATTTAAGACTATATTTGTTAATGGAGATGCTTGAATCATAAAAATCATATCACGTGAGCTTTTTGATCTGTCCAAATCAACAATGGCAATATCTACATTTGTGACATTTTGATTGAGGTATGGTTGAGGGTAGAAAAAAGCATAAATCAACACACCAGCTATTAGTGTTAAGAGAATATCTATATCTTTTTTAATACTTTTTAAATCCTCTGCTAATATATTGTAAAAACTCATCTGAAGCTTCTTTTAAATCTTATGTATGTAAAAATAGATGTAACTAAGAATAGAGAAATATAGCCTAAAAGTGGAAGTGAAACTAAGATAGATGAGCCAAAAGATGCTTGTTGCAGTTGAATTTGAATATAGTAAGATATTGGTAAAAGATGATGCCAGATAGTTGCAAAGGTGTTCATATTTTCAACAGGATATGTAATTCCTAAATATGCAAAAGCAGGAGCGGCGTAAAATGCACTAGCACTTAATGTCATTACATAATCAAACGTAACGCTAAACAAAAAAAGCGCTACTGCTTGATAAGCTAGTGTAGTTACAAAGAGTGTAAGTAACATAAAAGTAAATGAACCCTCAAAACCCCATGGCAGATAGAAGTAAAAGTATCCCAAAAATAGTACTCCCCATAAAAACATCACAATTGTAGTAGGAAGCATCTTTGCCAATATTGCTATGAATGTGTTTTTAGATGCTCTGTTAAACCAAGAGAGTTGAGCTTTTTTCTCATAAGTAGAGCCAAATGCTATGATGGTATTAAGCATCACAAAAATTTGCCAAATAGCTGGTATTAAAGCTGCAACTAAAAATAAAAAGTAGTTATTATAGGAGTTGAAAAAAGAGTTTTGTTGAATTTGAATAGGGTTTTCTTGAGATATAGCTATATCAATATTTTTAACTTTTATCATCTTATTTACTACATCAGCATATATCATCATAGAGATTAGGCTCTTTTTTATCTCGCTCTCTAAATTCTCTCCTATCAAAATAAACTGTTTATTAATAAACACATCAAGCGAGGGAACTTTTTTAAGATAAACATCTTTTTCAAAATTTGGTGGAATATATATGATGGCGTAAGCTCTATTTTGTAGTATCAATTTTTTTGCTTCAAGCATAGATGTTGTTTGAGATGTAATATCTACTACAGAGTTTGCATCTAACTCAAAAGCGATTAGCCTAGATGTTTTTGAGTTATCTTCATCAACTAAGACAACGCTTAAGTCTCTAACAACACCACTATGAAAAATTACAATGATGATTACAAAAACGCTAAGTGGTATCAATGTGAGCATAGAGACTCTATAAAAACTACTCTTAATCTCTAAAAGCTCATTTTTAAAAGTGTTGTAAAAGCTGTACATGTAGTTATGGCATCAAAAGCAGAAGACTCATTCCAACTCTTAAATTTAAGATTGGTTCTTTAGGTTTAAAGTGAATCTCAAAACTTCTCATATCAAAATTTTTTCCAGATTGAGCCGCTTTATAAGTTGCAAACTCTCCCATTACACTAATGAAATCTACAACAAACAAAAACTCTCTATTGTCAAGTGCAGGGATTCTCATTTTAAACTCTTTACCTTTTGGAAACTTATACAAAATATCTTCAGATACAAAAAATTTAGCCCATGAGCTGTTTATGTCTGTAATGCTTACAACAGGAAAACCAACAGGTGCAATCTCTCCCTCATGT
>JAYEGD010000293.1:0-7662 GCA_034658915.1 Campylobacterota bacterium
GAAAAATATAACAACTCTCATTACAATAAAATATAGATTTTATCTTCTAATTGCATTTATATTTATGGAGATATTTTGGCGAATGATGTGTGAATTTTTTATTGTATATTTTAAAATTTATGAATCACTATCATAAATATGTTACTTTTATTAGCATTATAAAGCAAAAATTTATTTTTTTATCTACTACAAAGTGTTAAATATATATAATGTTGCAAACAAAACAGGAGTTTATATGAAAAAAATTATTTCTACTACAATAGCTACTTTAGCTGTTTCTTCTACTTTAATGGCTGCTAATACAGCTAGTTGTGTTGCATGTCATGGTGCTAACTTTGACAAGAACACTATCATGGCTGCTAAAGTTCCAGCTAACTTAACTAAAGCTGCATTTTATGATGCGTTAGTTCACCCAAAAGGTATGATGATTAATTTAGCAAAACCTTTAAGTGATGCTGATAAAAAAGCTATTGCTGATAAATACGGTAAGTAATTATCAACTACAAATGAGATTTAATTCTCATTTGTAAAAACTATTTTCACCATTCTCTTTCTCAAATAACAACTTATCTACATCAATATTAAAATTAAAATACTCAGAAACAAATCCACTATTACCAATATAGTTTAACTGAATAGATGCGCCATTGTAATTTTTTGCTTCAATATATAGAAGCGCTAGTGCAAACCTAACTTCCTTGTTATTTCTATTTTTTTGTTTTGCTAGTTCTAAAAGCGCAATTGCATTGGCATGATGAGCAGCTCCAGTAGCAGCTATTGATGCTAGAAAAAATGTCAATTCATCTCTTATTTTGTAGTCATCAATAAGTTGATTGTAAAGTGTGAAAGACTCTTCAAAATTTTTATTGTAAATTGAAGCTAGAGCTAGAGTGTACATAATATCTTGAACATTAGATGTTGTTGTAACTTCAAGACGCTTTTTTAACTGCTCAATTAAGGGGTAAAGCCTACCTGTAATTAGTGCCATTTGAGTGTACATATAACGCGTTATATATGGTCCATAGTAAAGATCATTGTAGCTAAAGTTTTGTCTATTCAAGTAACTAATTGAGTCTATTGCGTAAGCTGCTTTATTTTGTTTTTTAAAGTGTGTCTCTATGTACATTAAGTGTGGCAAAATATCTGATGGGAGCTGATATGAGAGCTTAGAAGCATATTTTTTGGCATCCTCATCTCTATTTACTTGTGATGCTATAATTACATTTAGTGCTAAATAGAGTGGTCTATTATCATAATTCTTCTCTAGCCACTTTATTGTTCCTATAAAATTGTTTTCGCTTAAGTTGATAAGAGTTTTATAGAGATCTAAATATTCGCTCTGCTTCTCTACAATTAGATTTTCTTTGATTATTGATGTTAATTTTTCAGCATCTTTTCCAATAAGTTGTGAACTTAGAATTGCAAAAATACCTGAGAGGTAGTTGTTTGCATCTAAATAATAAGATTTTAAAAAGTACTTATTTGCATTTACCATATCATTCATTTGTGCATAAGTTAACGCTAAATTATAGAGCAAGATAGAGTCTTTAGGGTGTTTATTGTACAAATCTAGCAAAATCTTATTCGCATTTCTAAGTTCAAAAGAGAGTGATTTTTGTATTGCCCTTGCAATTCCATAATTTACAGAAGATGTCTTTGCACTTTTTGACAGATACTCTTTAGCACCACTAATGTCATCAATATAGATATTTGCGTTACCTTTTCTAATGTAACTAATTGTCTGCTGAGCATTAAAAACTTTATATGGCGAGAAATAGAATATTTTTTGATACATAATTGAGCGTGATTTAACAACTGAGTTTCTAAAATGCTCTTGTGCAGCAGTAGCATCAAATAACTCTTTTCTTAAAAATACATGTATAGGATATGGTTTGTTTATTGTGTCTGGATATTTATCATTTAACTCTTTTATTAACTTAGCAGCATCATCATAGAGTGCTGACTTAATATAGACAAGAGCAAGTGCCAACTGCTTTTGCAAACTAGGTTCACCTACTTGAATTGAGCGAAGTAGATATTTTTTAGCTAAAGTCAAATCTCCAATATTGGCATACATAAGACCAAGAGAGAGTGAATCATCTGGTTTATAATTTTTTTCTAAAGACTCAATTGCGTTGTAGTTGTCATCAAAAAGGGCGTAAATTTTTGAGCTTAAATACGATGAGCTAGCCTCATACTCCTCAGAGCTTGGATTTTTAAGTGCTACAAGAGCCTCTAAATAGTTACCTTTGTAGTAGTTAATAAGTGCATAATAGTATGAATAAAGAGGCGATGAACTCTCATAAGGTAAGTAAGCGTATGCTAACTCAATGTAGTAATTAAAGCTATTTGAGTCATTTAAGTGAAGCGCACATACAGCAGCATTTAATGCACTTACACACCGATTTTCACCATTTTCAATAGCATTTTTAAAAGAGCCTAGAGCATTTTCATACTGCAACTCTTTTAGTTGCGCAACACCTAAGTTGTATTGTGAAATTGCCTCAGAGTAGATAGCTATTTTTTCATAAAGTCTTAGTGCATCATCTTTATTACCATTGGAGTACAAGTAGTTTGCTTTAGCAATCATCTTCTCGAGCTGACTTGGTTCGATATTTATTGGTGTATTACTATTTAATTTCTCTTTAACCTCTTCAAGCGACTCCTCTACTGTGTCAGTGTCGCGATCTAAAAGCAAAAATATAACCACACCAATTAAAACTGTTATTAACAACCCTGTTGCAATAAAAAGTATTAACTTTTTTTTCTCTTGAGATATTGGTTTTTTTTCACTCTCTTCGACTAGCTCCTCATCAGTAGCATCATCTTCTTCAATAACAATTATCTCTTCTTGAGTCTCTTCGGCCATCTTTGAAATTAATCTTTAACTATAAGTATGGTTGCAACGCTTTTGGAATTGTAATAGTACCATCTGCATTTTGGTTATTTTCCATAATTGCAACAAGAGTTCTACCTACTGCCAATGATGAACCATTTAAAGTGTGTGCTAATATATTTTTCTTCTCTTTTTTGTATCTAATTTTAGCTCTACGAGATTGGAAATCTCTTGTATTTGAGATAGAACTAATCTCTCTGTATTTACCCTGCCCTGGCAACCACACCTCTAAATCTACTGTTTTTGAAGCGCTAAATCCCAAATCTCCTGTACATAACTGAACTACTCTATGAGGTAGCTCTAGCTCACTTAGTAGATCTGAGGCACAAGAGACCATTTCATCAAAAATATCATCACTTTGCTCTTGTGTTGAAATTGTTACTAGTTCAACTTTATGAAATTGATGTTGACGAATCATTCCTCTTGTGTCTCGTCCAGCAGAACCTGCCTCTTTTCTAAAACAAGATGTATATCCAGTCATCTTAATTGGTAAATCAGCCTCTTCTAGTATTTCATCTTGAAAAAGGTTTGTCAATGGAACTTCTGCTGTGGGAATTAAGTACAAATCTTCATCTTCAATCTTAAACAAATCATCTTTAAATTTTGGAAGTTGTCCAGTTCCCTCTAGTGCTTTTTCATTTACTAAAAAAGGGACACTAACTTCAATAAACCCGCGCTTTCTATTGAAATCCAACATAAAGTTGATAAGCGCTCTCTCTATTCTTGCGCCCATATCATAAACTACACAAAACCTACTTTTTGCAAGCTTTACGCCTCGCTCAAAATCTATCCAACCATTTTTTTCTGCTAACTCAAAATGCTCTTTAACATCAAAATCAAAAACTCTTGGAGTAAGAACTTTTTTAAGCTCAACGTTTTCATCTTCATCTGCACCACCTGGAACATCATCATCAGCTATGTTTGGAATACCCATAATTATAGCTGTTAATCTCTCTTCAACTTCTCTTTGTTTATCTTGAAGATTTGCAATATTTTGTTTACTTTGAGCTAACTCTTGTTGAAGCTCTTCAACACCCTTTTTCTCACGTTTTAATTGAGCAAAAAGTCTGCTCATCTCTTTTTGTTTTGCTCTAGCACTTTCAAAATCTGCTTTTGCATCTTTTAACTGAGTGTTTAACTCTCTTAAGTTGTCAATAATTTCAGGGGAAACTTTTTTTCTTTGCAACTTTGAACTTGTCTCATCAAAGTTATTTTGTAGTAGTTTAATATCAATCATAATCTTATCTCTTAGTAATTTATTAAGAAATATTATAGCTAATATAATGTCAATAAGAGTTTAAAATGTAAATCTATCTTCTACTCACATCTAAACTCTTCTATATTAAATTAATTTTGACTCTTTTTAATCATCTGAGTATAAAAATCAAATACTAAGTGTGTATCGTAATCATCATAAACATATTGTGGATGATATTGAGTTCCATACAGTGTTTTATACTTGTAAAAATCGACTACATGTAGTTCATCTTTAAACACACTCAAAAAGTTTTCAGTAGTTTGTGCAGTTACATAGCTATCATTACTAGGAAGTGTGTTAAACTCTTTTACAACGCTTGACATATCATCTTTTAAATTACTTAAAGGGTGCATTGTATGGGTTTCAACTCCTTTTGGTAGTGGCAGTTTCATGGCTAGTGATTGTGCAAACTCTTTGTTGATAAAAACATCTTTACTCTTTTGAATATTAAGAGCTTTTTTCATGTATGGCGCTAATGGATACTTTATATTTTCAAAATGAATTGTATGATTACTCCATAACCTTGTCATAATATAGTCTTGTAAATTCCAAACTTCAATACCACCACCATATGGATTATTACGTGCCATTATCATCTTTTTATGCTCTGCTACATTTTTAACCTCAGCATCATATTTATAATATTTCTCTAAATCTCCGCCCATATAAGCATAACCAATTTGTGCGCCATGACACATACCAATAATTGGTATCTTATTTTTAATGGCATTATCTATTAGCATCAGCTGGTATGTACTGTCTAAAATATCTAGTACATTTGCACCAAAACCATCAGCACCAACAATATTTTCATCATAATAGATAGGATGCAATGCTGTCTCACCTGTTGGCTCTATTAACATTAAATTGTAATCTTTCATCATTTTTGTTGCAACACCATAAGCATTTGAGAGTCTAGATTTTGGATTGTTTTTAATGTAGTCAAAAAGTGCATCAGACATACTGATATTTTTTGGCTTTTGAGCTTTAATACTCAACAACTCATTAACACTTGCATTCACATCTGAATAAATTGCTAACTGCATTTTCCTACTAGAAAGAGACATATCTATAATATTTGCCTTATAAGGGTTAGCAATATCAAACTCATATTTAAGAGCTAATTTTTGACGCTCAGCTGATTCTCTAAGAGCATAATAGAGCCTATGATCCATGGAAGTATTTGCTCTATCAAGAACTACAAGTGTCTTAACTGTTGTTTTTTCAACCTCATAAGGTACATTTTTTTGCACTGTGCTACATCCACTAGCAAAAACCAAAGCAACGACTGTTGCTATTACTGAAATAAAACTTTTCATCATAAAATATCCTTTGCCCTGTAATTATAGTGTATAATTTCAAAAAATATTTAAGGATGATTATGAAAATTACAAAAAAAGTTATCTTTGTTGCAAAAGATGAAAATATCAATGAGTTAAAAGAGTTGTTGGTTATGATGGTAGAGCCATCAAGAGATGAAGTTGGTTGTGAACTCTACAACATCTACCAATTAGATGAAAAACCTACAACTTTTGTTGTTATTGAAACATGGGAGAATGAAGAAGCGCTAGAGGGTCATAAAAACTCAGCACACTACAAAGAGTACAAAGCAAACTTTGAACCTTTTACTGCTGAAAAATACTCAGATGAGATGAGTTCAATAGTTTAACTCCGTCTCAAACAAAGATGCTCTACATGTAGAGCATCTTTTAACACTATTTTAAATCATATACTCTTAAAAAAACGACAAAGCAGTCTGTATAATTCCTGCGTTTATAATATGTCATCTATTATGGTCAGGCACTTAGTAAAAAATGAGTGAAAATATAAGACACCATCTGCATAATCCATATCTTTTCCTAAATTAATTTGAGTGCATTGTATAGAAATAGAGCTTATGTCACTATAATGAAGCACAATTTAAACGCTTCAAAGGTATAATAAGCACATTTTATTTTAGGGGTATGACAATGGAATTTCAAACACAAGCACTACACGCAGGTTATGACAAAGACACTCATGGAACCATGTCTGTGCCTATCTATCAAACTACAGCGTATGATTTCAAAACTACAGACTTCGCAGCAAGTAGCTTTAATTTAGAACAAGGTACTGACCATGTATATACTAGAGTTGGAAACCCTACAACAGCAATTTTAGAAAAAAGATTTGCAGAGGTTGAGGGTGGAAGTGCAGCACTAGCAGTCTCAAGTGGAATGAGTGCAATTTTTTACTCTATTTTGAACATAGCTGAAGCTGGTGACAACATTGTAGCTTCTAATCAGCTATATGGTGGAACTCTTACACTATTTACTCAAACAATAAAAAGATTAGGTATAAGTGTAAGCCTATTTGATATTAACAACCCTGAAGAGATTAACGACTTAGTTGATGAAAAAACAAAATGTATTTTCTTTGAAACTATCTCAAATCCAAGCATAAATGTAGCAGATATTAATAAAATAGTCCGTATTGCTAATTCTCACTCAATTTTAACAGTAGTAGATAACACAGTAGCTACACCAGTTCTATGTAAACCACTACTGATGGGTGTCGATATTGCAGTTCATAGTGCAAGTAAATACACAACAGGTCAAGGTAGTGCAATTGGTGGACTAATTGTTGAGAGAAAAAATCTTTGTAAAAAAATTAAAGACAATAGCAGATACCCATTTTTTAATGAACCAGAGCCTAGCTACCACGGTCTTGTTTTTGCTGATTGTCCTGCATCTTCAATGCTATTCACTTTTAGAGTAAGAATGATACTTCTTAGAGATACAGGAGCAGTTTTAAGCCCTTTTAATGCATGGTTATTTATTCAAGGTCTTGAGACACTATCATTAAGAATGAAAGAGCATAGCAAAAATGCACTAATAGTTGCACAATTTTTACAAAGTCACTCAAAAGTAAAAAAAGTAAACTACCCTCTATTGCAAAATGATAGCAACTACGAAAATGCACAAGAGTATCTAAAAGATGGAGCAAGTGGTTTAGTAAGCTTTGAAGTAGAAAATTTTGAAGTAGCTAAAAAGATTTTAGATAGTGTAAGTATCTTTAGCATTGTTGCAAATATAGGCGATAGCAAATCAATAATTAATCACTCTGCTTCGACAACACACCAACAACTAACAAAAGATGAGCTTCAAAAAGCTGGTATTAGCGAGGGTCTCATTAGACTAAGCGTGGGCTTAGAAGACTCAAGAGACTTAATTAAAGATTTAGAACAAGCACTAGAGGCATAATAAAACGTAAATGAAAATCCAAACACACACTAAACACTTTACAAGTCCACTCTACTTAGAGAGTGGACGTATTTTAGAACCATATGATTTAGTGTATGAAACATACGGTAAATTAAATGAAGATAGAAGCAATGTAATTGTAGTAACCCATGCACTTACAGGCTCACACCACGCAGCTGGAGTTTATGATGGTGAGAGTAAAGCTGGCTGGTGGGACTCCTTAATTGGTGATAAAAAAACTATTGATACAACAAAATATTTTGTAA
>JAYEGD010000294.1:0-7613 GCA_034658915.1 Campylobacterota bacterium
CTTTTTCAAATAGATATTGAGAATTTTTCAAAATAATTTTAGTAGTTTGTGAGCAAACATATATTTTAGAGTTACACAAAAGAGTTCCGCAACTAGCCTCTTCGACATCAATATTACAAACTCCATTTAACTGCTTTGTAAAACTAGAGATAAACTCATAACCCATATGTTGAGCTATTACAATAGTTGCATCAAACTCATGTGGAAGTGATTTTAAAATTTGTTGAATATGACTAGGTCCTCCTGTAGATGCTCCTATTAGTATCAGTTTATTAAGTTCTAAATGTTTCAATTAATTACCAACCTTGAAGCTTCATCATAAAAATGGTTTAGAGAGTTTATTGGTGCTTTAATTTCATAGGCTGCACCATTAGCATTAAAGTTTTTAGTTACAATTTTAACACCATATTTATCTAATATATACTCAATTTGTGTTGTAGAGCTGTAGGAAAACTCTATTACATGTAGATGCTCTTTTTCATACTCAATAAGCTCACTTTGTTCAATAACTAGCTTTACGGCTTCACCATAAGCACGAACCAATCCACCAGTTCCTAACTTTGTACCACCAAAATATCTTACACAAATGAGTGCAATATTAATTAATGGGTAACCACTTAAAACTGCTAGTGATGGCTTACCTGAAGTTCCACGAGGCTCACCATCATCACTACAACCCTCTACAATTTGCTCATACTCATTTAAGTACCTAAAAGCACTCACAAAATGTCTTGCTTTTGGATGCTCATTTTTAAGATTTTCAAGCGTCTCATTAAATCTATCATAAGGGACTAAATGAGCTATAAACTTTGATTGTTTTACTTCTAAGGTATTAGCATTATGAGATGTTACTGTAAAGATAAAACATCCCCTTTTTTAACACTACTTTCACTTCCATCTTCCATGTTTTTAACCCAAATTGTCCCATCTTGTAGCTCATTTTCTCCAATAAGGCAGCAATATTTAACATCTAGTTTATTGGCATTTTTAAGATGAGCTTGGAATTTTTTAGGTGCAAATTCCACTACTGCTCTACTCTTTTTTCTTACCATTTGTGTTACATGTAAAAGAGGCAATAGTGCCTCTTCATCTAATGCACCAAAATAAAAACCATCTCTACATGTAGAGGGCATCTTAATTAGCTCTAGTAGTCTCTCTATACCAATTGCAAAGCCAACTGCTGGAGTTGGTTTGCCATCTAAAAACTCTACTAGTTTGTCGTAACGTCCACCACCAGCTATTGCACTTTGAGCGCCTATCTCATTGCTTACAAACTCAAATGCACTTTTTGAGTAGTAGTCTAGTCCTCGAACTAAATGAGTATCTATTTTGTACTCTATGTTTTGAGACTCCAAAATCTCTTTTAACTTCTCAAAATCTTCACTACATGTAGAGCATAAATTCTCTAATAATTTTGGTGCAGTTTCGTAAGTGCTTTGACACTTCTCATTTTTACAATCAAGAACTCTAATTGGGTTTGTAGCTTTACGTCTTATACAATCTTCACAAATATTCTCTTCATTCGCTTCAATAAAATTAACAAGTTTTTCACGGTATGGAGGCATACACTCAGCACAACCTAGTGAGTTTAACTCTAGCGTGTAGCCAATTCCTAGAGCATCTAAAATGTCACTAATCATCATAATCATTGAAGCATCTTCTAAAACACTACTTACTCCAAAACTCTCCACGCCAAATTGATGAAACTCTCTTAAACGCCCCTTTTGAGGTCTCTCATACCTAAACATTGGTCCATAGTAGAAAAACCTATGAATTCCACCCTTTTTATCTAACTTTTTTTGAACAAAGGCACGAACAACACCAGCAGTTCCCTCAGGACGTAAACAGACATCATTTTTACCCTTATCAATAAACTGATACATCTCTTTTCCAACAATATCGCTTGACTCTCCAACACCTCTTTTAAAAAGCGCAGTCTCTTCAAGCAAAGGTGTCTCTATGTAGTGAAAACCATAATTTGATGCAATTTGAGAAGCAGTTTTAATAAAGTACTCAAACCTCTCATAATCTTCACGCATTATGTCATTCATACCTCTAAGCGATTGAATCATTTTTTCCCTTTTTTTCGAATTCTATCTAAAATTTGTCTCATTTAGCCTTGATTGCTCAATTTCAACTATCATATCAATGACTTTTTTATAACTGTTTATAAAATATTTTTTAAAGAGTTCATAATTACCAGTTTCATAATAGTTTACAACAGATTTCAGGTACTCTTTCACGCTCTCTTCATCTGGAATAAATATCATTTTTAAGCTATCTTTTAAAACAACATTTAACATTAATCTAGCTGTTCGTTTATTGCAGTCTGTAAAATATTGCAAATATGCTAAATTATTGTGAATATAGAGAGCTTTATTAAATGGGTTGGTAATTGTATCGCTTATTTTAAAAAGATAATTCAACTCATCATCTAACTTCTCTTTTGTAGATAATGGAACATAATTACACCCTGTAATGGTAACTTCACTATCTCTAGGCACTGCTCTTTGGTTATCAGCAACCATTTCAGAAGAGAGAATATAGTGTAGATTTTTTAAACTATCTTTTGATGGCTTTAAGTTTTGCGTTATAAAAACTTCATAAGCATCTCTAAGATTTAAAATCATTTTAGCGTCGCTAAACTTTTTACCACCTGCTGTTCTTCCATATTCAATCAAAGCTTGAGTGTCAAGTTTATCATAGGTATTACCCTCAATAAGTGCTGATGTATGGATAAAATCTAATCCAAACTTATCTATGTAACTTTTATTACTCAAAAACTTATCTAATGAAATTTTTTCATTTAACTCTTCTAATAATTCCAACTCTTTTTGAGTAAAAATGTTAATAT
This sequence comes from Campylobacterota bacterium, assembly GCA_034658915.1. GTDB lineage: Bacteria > Campylobacterota > Campylobacteria > Campylobacterales > Sulfurimonadaceae > JAYEGD01. The sequence continues at coordinate 2,855 of JAYEGD010000294.1, forward strand.
TATCAAAGTGTTTAGGGTTGTAGGTTATCATTTTTGGCTCCCTGTTTTTATATATTCAAATACCCATCAATAGCCTCAGCACTATTTTCAATGTAATCTTTTTCACAAGTCACATCTATGGTTGTTAGGTTTGTACATGTACTGCTTTTAATATCTTCTATCTTTAACTCTAATTTCTCTTCACTAATTGCTAAGAAGTCATCTCCCTCAATGCGAAATAGTATTGCGCCTGGAATCATCTCTTGTAACTCTGTTGCGAAGCACTCTAAAATTTTGTTTCCAGCTTCCCATGAGAACTCCTTATTGTACGTGGAGAAATTATGAAGTTGAATTTTGTATGTATAGAAATTTTTCGCAGTTACTCTATTTTTCAAAATAAGGTGAATATATTTCACTTTAAATAGATGCGTTAAGCTATCTACATAAAAGTATGAAAATCTCGCTTGCTCCATTTTTGTTAATGGCTCTTGTGAAATTGCATCATCTATTACAACATCTTTTAGTGCCTCCATAGCAGCATATACAACTTCACTATGAAAATGTTTACTTGATAAATCTTGTAACTCTTGCAGTGCCTCTTTAACACTCTTTTTAGACTTATAGACTCTATTTGTTGTCATTGCGTCAAATGCATCTGCTACAATCATAATACGCGATAGAGGTAAAATCTCATTTCCACTCAAACCTCTTGGGTATCCACTTCCATCAAATTTTTCGTGGTGTTCTCGCATAATTTCAGCTATCTCTTTGTATTGATCTACTTTGCTAAGCATCTCATAACCTGATGTTAAATGCTCTTGAATTAAAGTATATTCAAGTTCTGATAGTTTTCCTGGTTTTAGCAATACCGTGTCTGGTGTAGAAATTTTTCCTAAATCGTGCAACCACGCTGCTTTTTTTAGCTTCTCAATATCATCTTTGGCGTAGTTCATATTAGTTGCAATTAACTCACAATAGTGCGCTACCCTTCTTGTATGACCAGCGGTGTAACTGTCACGGCGCTCAATCATATCTACCATAGAGTAGATTATCTGTTCTTGATTTTTTAGTTTTTCACTCTCTAAAGAGATAATTTTATGCTCTTTACTTTTGTCATGAAAAACAGTTACACTACCTACAACTTCTTTTCCTTCAAAAAGTGGTGTTACATGTAGAGATACATGCACAAAAGAGCCATCTTTTTTTATAAAAACATCCTCTTCGTATCTTCTCTCTTTGGCACTATGTATCACTTTGTGTACTTTACAATCTTGAGCAGATACAGTGTTGTTGTTAATATCTTTATAGTGAATATAGTTGTGAATTACTTTGCCTAACAACTCACGCTCACTAAAACCTAAAATACTCAATGCTGTCTCATTTATGAATGTAGTTTTATACTCTTTATCTAGTGTATAGATTCCATCACCAATACTTTGAGCTATATCATAAAATCTTTTTTGATTTTGAATAGCCATATCTTTTTGCTCAAAAATTTTAATGTAGAGAGAAAGTTTATTAAGTAGAGCATTGTCATCTATTGGTTTTGTAAGATAATCAACCGCCCCTATCTCAAACCCCTCTTTCACAAACTCATCATTTTTGAAAACTGCTGTAATAAAAATGATGGGAATATCTTTTGTTTTTTTATTTGACTTTAAAATTTTTGCTAACTCAAAGCCATTCATATCTGGCATCTGAATATCTAATAAAATAAGATTAATTTTCTTTTTTAGTAGTACATCTAGTGCATCTTTTGCACTAGGAACTTCTATGCTTTGTACATTTTTTATAGTTTTTAGAAGTGCCTTTAGTGTAAATAGATTGTTCTCATTGTCATCTACACATAGTATATTGTATTTACTACTATTTACTTCATACATACCATATTTCTCCCATTTTCTTTTGCTTCATAGAGTGCTTCATCTGCACGTTTAAGCATATCATTAATTTTATCTCCACTTTTATACTGAGTTATACCAAAACTACATGTAATACTTTTTACTACATCAAAACTCTCTTTTTCAATAAATTTGCGTAAAGAGTTTGCTATTTCAACTCCCTTTTCTATCTCAACATCTAAAACCAACACAAACTCTTCTCCACCATAACGTGCAAAGATATCGCTTTGTCTAATATGTTTTTCTATAACAATACATAGATGTTTTAAAACTGCATCTCCAACTAAATGACCAAAGTTATCATTTACATTTTTGAAAAAATCGATATCTAAAATAATTAAAATGAATGGTTTATCCTCTACATTTAAAATCTTTTTATCAACTAATCTATAGAGCATATTTCTATTAAAAACTTGAGTAAGTGCATCGTATGATGCATCATGTTCATACGCAAGTGACTGCTCTGAAATGTGAGTAATATCTGTTAGTGTTAAGATGTAATACTCATGAAACTTTGTAGCTTTAATTGCAAATATATAGTCAATTGACTCTTTTACAATTTTTACTATAACATCACTATCTTTTAAGAGCTTTAACAGTTCTTCAACCCAATCTTTCTCATTTTTTAGTAAACCTAAATGAAAATATCCATCCTCTTTCTCAAAACTGTTACAGATACATTTATAATTTTTTTGAAACTCAAAAACACTCTTCATTCCAAAGAAATTCAAAAGTACTCTATTTGCACTAATTAATTGATTTGAGTCTGTAACCAATATGATGTTTTCTTGTAAATCGAGTATGCTTTGCGTGTACTCTTTTTCACGAAGAAGTAGATTCTCTTTGTCTTGAAGTTTAAGATGAAACATCACACGTGAGAGTAGTTCAACGCTATTAATTGGTTTTTTAATGTAGTCTGCACCACCTATGTTAAAACATCTCTCTACTGTTGCATCATCACTCTTTGCTGTTACAAAAATTATTGGAATATTTTTTGTTTTTTTGTTTGATTTAATCATATTTGTAGCTTCAAAGCCATCAATATCTGGCATCATAATATCTAACAGTATCAAATCTATTTTCTGTTTTAAGAGAACTTCAAACCCTTTTTGAGCGCTATCAACTGTAATTATGTTATATATTGCATCTTTTTCACTCTCCAAAACACTTTTTAATGTAAACAAGTTTGCATCAATATCATCAATACAAAGTATGGTTTTTTTTATCATTTAAAGAACCTTTTGAAATATTTTACAATCATTTTTAGACTTTTTAAACTTAGTTGTAAATGCTACATGTAGGGCTTCACTTTTTCCTAAAACTAAGTACCCGCCAAACTTTAGTGAGTCGTAAAATAGTTTAAAGACTCTTTTTTGTAACTCATCATCAAAATATATAATTACATTTTTACAAACTATAATATCGAACTCATTAAATGTTTTGTCTGTTGCTAAATTATGCTGAAAAAACAGTGTTTTATCTTTAATATTATCATTAATTGTAACAAAATTACCATTTTTAGTAACATAATTGTTAAAATTCAGCCCTATATCTAACTTCTTACTATTTTCGAGACCTTTTTTATATGACTTATTGGAAAAGAGTCCAGCTTTAGCATTTTCAATAACTACTCTATTAAAATCTGTTGCATAAATTATCGATTTATCTAACATATTTAAAAAATCTAATATTATTGCTGTGGAGTACGCCTCTTTACCACTACTACACCCAGCACTCCAAATTTTTATGCTCTTATTTTTAGTAAACTTTTTTTGTAAGAGTTCAATCGTGCTATTTACAGATTTTGGGTGACGGAAAAACTCTGTAACATTAATTGAAACTTCTAAAAAAAAGACCTTAAAAGTGTGCGAATTAAACAAAATAGAGCCAATAGCATCTTCAATACTATCAATTCTATGATTTATCATAAATGCTTCTAATCTTCTTTTTAGCATCGCTTTTTGGTAGAGTCTTAAGTCAAAATCATAAGTTATCAAAATCTTCTCAAGAAGATAGTTCATTAACTCATTTTCATCTAATTTTAAATTAATAAAATTAATATAGTCGATAATTCTATCTTGAGTAAAGATGTAGTCATACTGCTGTGTTTGCATTGCATTAATTATCATCGGTTTTGCTTCACACTCACATTTATCTTGCAAAATAACTGTTGTGTTGTTATCTATCAAACCTTTTAACTTATCTACTCCATCACATGCATAACCACACTCTTGAACAACTACTAAAGAGTTTTTATAGTAGTTGCTAAAAGATTCATAGCTAAGAGATATTGATGGTTTTGAGTAGTTGTGTTTATCCTCATCGATCAACTCAAACTTACCATTTTTAACTTTAAGATGCTTGTTAGATTGAGCTAAGTAGATTCTACCTTTTTGAATTTCCATATTTTGAGTAGCATAAGATACTTTTTTAGTAGTATAGTTTTGTAAAATTTCATCAAATTTCCCTTTTTTATGAGGTTCAACATGTTGGACAATAACTAAAGCAAATGTATCAATACTCATATTAGAGACAAAATTAATGATTTTATTTGATGAGTCTGCACTACCACCAATAAGTACTACTTCAATATCTTTACAATTTACAATATCATCTTTAACCAATGAGTAAAAACTAGCGCTAAAACCTAAAGAGTGTAGATACCTATTTAAGCTATTTTTGTGTGTAACTATTGAAATATTTCTACCTAAATCAAAAATATTTTTGTGCAGTATTTTAATTACATGTAAACAAACACTATAAACCCTACCAAACTCGACTACATAACTGCTGTAATTTCGACTAAAAAGCATCTCTAACTGCTCATAATCTACACTCTCAATAGGCATCTCAATAGTGATTCTACATGTAGAGTCTTT
>JAYEGD010000295.1:0-7573 GCA_034658915.1 Campylobacterota bacterium
ATTTAAAAGATTCATCTTCTGCGTTGAACTTCACTTAACGATGCTAGCATCGCCAAGCAAAGTTCGCCTTGAATCTAAACCTTTTAAATGTTGTTGAATATGTCATCTATTATGGTCAGGCACTTACATCTAAGCTAAAACGCTCAAAAATATCTGCTAATGGTTTTCTTAGTTGTGGGTCAACAATGATAATAACAGGTGATACTCCTTGTTGAAGGATCTCTGCCGCTTTGTCACTTGTTGATTGAATTAACTGATTAATCGGCTTTGCTCATTTTACGTGCTGAATGGTTACTCTTCATCAAGCATAGCCCCATTCTTGAAACTGTTTCGCTAAAGTCTTATCATTTTTAAAGCTTTCATAATATAGGAATTCAGGTGCTAAATCTGCCCCATTTTCCCAAGAAATTGTATCAATATCTCTATCTAGTTTTACACTTGCAAAAACTTTTTTATCTTTCAGTGGTTCAAACATTGTTCCATATAGCTCATTTTCTAAATTGACTATACCTTTTTTTCCATCATTGAATTTTAATTCAATTTTATAATCATGCAAATATTTTGCTTCTATTACATATATAAGCATATTTATTCCAGTGGTGAAATTGGTTTTGGCATTTCTCTTTTTTCACAAAGTTCCCAATCTGTTAAAAGCTCATCTTTATGTAGTTCTGCCCATTCCATAACCATATTCAAAGCTCTTTTGGGAAATTTACCCTCAATAACACCAGTTTTAATATGTACAATAATTTTATACTCTCCATATTTTGCATGAAAGTGCGGTGGATTATGTTCGTTCCAATACATAGTAATAATTATTCCTAAAAATTTACTTACTACAGGCATATTACTTTCCTTTTATTGCCCAATCGAAACTTATTAGTTTTCTATTGTGTGACATTTTGGTTTTCCTTTTTTTATTTTTAATTTAACAGTGTAGGTGTTTTATATACTGTTCTTTTCATTTAGATTATAATCTATTTTAGCTTATGTATGCATTCCACCTCAGGAGAGGTGGAACGAGTGAGAAGTTGAACTCTCAAACGCACAACTTGAGTATTTAACAAAAGAGTTAAAGAGTTACACAAAACAGATAACAAGTGGATTTGCACTCATATTAGGCGCATTTTTTCTCTTATTGCTAGATAGCGAATATAGCAACTTCGCAATACTCATATTTTTGTTTGGGTTTATAAGACTATTTTACAAATAGATGTTTAGTTATGTTAAACATTCGTATTAATAGATATTGAGCCTAGCACTTCAAACTTAGCATTTGTGTCTATTTCTGCGTGAGATAGTGTTACTACATCTAAGCTAAAACGCTCAAAAATATCTGCTAATGGTTTTCTTAGTTGTGGGTCAACAATGATAATAACAGGTGATACTCCTTGTTGAAGAATCTCTGCTGCTTTGTCACTTGTTGATTGAATTAACTGATTAATCTCTCCTACATTTAACAACAATGTTCTAAGACCATCTTGCTCTTGAGATTTTTCTAGCAACTTTTGCTCACTTGCAGTGTCAAATGTAAGAAGCTTAATCACACCATCTGGACCTGCATACATATTAGTGATTACTCTTGATAATTTTGCTCTTACTTGCTCTGTAATTATGTCCACATTTTTAGTATATTCTGCAATATCTGAAATTGTCTCTAAAATTGTAAGCATATCTTTAAGAGGAATTTTCTCATGAAGAAGAGCTTTAAATACACGCTGAATCAACCCAATAGGTGCTACTTTTAAAGTATCATCTACAATTACAGGGTAATCTGCTTTAATTTTGTCAATTAAAGTTTGTGTCTCTTGACGTGTAAGCATATCTTCAGCGTAACGTTTTACAAGCTCACTCATATGCGTTGAAATTACAGTTGCAGGATCAACAACTGTGTAACCATTCATAATTGCATCCTCTTTGAGTGCTGGGTCAATCCACAATGCATCAAGTCCAAATGCAGGCTCTTTAGTAGGCTCTCCAACAACATCTCCTGTTGCCATACCGCTATCCATGGCTAGAAATCTATCTGGCTGAATTGTCCCATGACCAATAGATACACCCTTTAGCAAAATTTCATATATATTCGCCTCTAAATGTAAATTGTCTCTTATACGTACTTGTGGCATTAAAAATCCAAAATCTGTTGCAATTTTTCTACGCATTGAACGCACACGCTCTAGTAAATCTCCACCTTGCGCTGCATCTGCCAACTTTATTAGTTGGTAGCCTAGTGTAAGCTCTAGCATCTCTACTTTTAAAATCTCCTCTAGTGCTACCTCCTCCTCTTTTGCAATTTCTGCTTGAGTTTTTTTAGGTTTTTGCTCTTTTGGAGGAATTACATTTCCATCATCATCTTTTTGAATTGGTGGCGCTGGTTTTCCATCTTTACTTTTTGGTGGCTCTTTTTTTCCTGTAAGAAATGAAAAACCACCATGCTCTTGTTTATATAAAGAGTAACCTATTGCACTAAAGACAAACCCAACAAATGCTAAAGAGAGAGTAGGAAGACCTGGAACTGATGCAAATATTAACAAAATAAATCCAACAATCATAAGGGTCTTTGCATTTCCCATAAGCTGTTCAATCGCACCATCTGCGAAGTTTGTTTTGTCATCTCCACTTGTTCTTGTGATCATAATACCAGTTGCTGTAGATATCATAAGAGCTGGAATTTGACCAACTAACCCATCTCCAATTGTCAATAGTGTAAAAGTTCTAGCTGCTTCACTTGCGACCATATCAAACTGAAAAACACCTATTAAGAACCCTCCAATAATATTAATAACAGTAATAATAATACCCGCAACAGCGTCACCAGATACAAACTTACTAGCACCATCCATAGCTCCATAGAACTGCGCATCTTGAATAATAGATTCACGACGCTCTGTAGCTTGTTTCTCATCTATTAAACCTGCATTTAAATCTGCATCAATTGCCATCTGTTTACCAGGCATTGCATCTAGTGTAAAACGAGCTGCAACCTCACTCACACGCCCAGCTCCTTTTGTAATAACCATAAAGTTTATTAAAACTAAAATAGAAAATACAACGATACCAATTACAAAGTTTCCACCAACAACGAAGTTACCAAAACTAACAATTATTTCACTTACAGCATCTCCACCCTCATGACCATGACTCAAAATCATACGCGTTGTTGCAACATTTAAAGAGAGCCTAAAAAACGTTACGACAAGTAAAAGTGTAGGAAAAGTAGTTAAATCTGTTGGTTTTGGAATATAGAGTGAGATGAGTAAAATCAAAACTGCAACTGCAATTGAAACTGTTAGCATCAAGTCTAATGCAGCCGATGGAAGAGGAACAATAATGATTGCTAAAATAAGCATAACAAAGACAACCATACCTAGGTCTTTATTAGCTCCTATTAATGCTAGCGCACTCTCACCTTGTTGTAATAGAGTTTTTTTCTTAGCCAAAAATTACCCTACTCTTCTAAAATATTTTCTAGTGTTATATCAGATAAAAATGTATCTATTTTTGTTTGCAATTTATTAATAGTTGGCCATATAGCACATGAATCAGCTTGATTACTTGGACAACTTTCAACAGAAGTTGCACACTCAAAAACAGATGGTGTCTTGCTTTCACTAGAGTTCATTACATGTAGAAGTGTCAAATCGCTTGGTTTTTGATTTAATGAAAAACCACCATTTACACCTTTAAAAGATTTTAAAATACCATCACGAGCTAACTTTTGAAGAATTTTTGCTAAAAAACTTTTAGATATTTTCAACTCACTTGAGAGGGTCTCGCTATCTAATGGTTTATTAGATTTAGCAATAATAATTAGAGATAATAGTGCATATTCGCTAGCTTTAGTTATTAACATAATCCATCTTTATATTTTTTGGGATTATATCCTATTAATAGTTATGTTATGCTAATATGTCACTTATGCATAAGCTATTACTATTAATCACTATCTCTTTTTCAATTTTTTTTAATGGATGTTCATCGCACAGTAGTGCTGGAAAATTCACACACTCAATCCTTCAAACAAAAGGTGCAAGTGATATGAAAAAACTTCAGTACAATTTAGATAACCTTTTAGAGGAGTATCGTGTAATGTTAAATAGAAAAAATAAGCACTCTTACTCTAAAAGAATTGCTCCACAAATTAGATTTAATATTTTACATGTACAAAACAATATTCACCTATCTTTAGTTAATTCTAAAAAAGAGACTAAAAAAGAGTACCTGAAATATTTTCAAGTTGCATTCAACAAAAAGCATATTGAAAATAGAAATGATTACCTCATATTAGCTCTGCATAAACTATTTTACTACGCTTATGACAAGAGTAGAACTCATGCACTAACTGCACTGCAATATGATGTCGAAAAATTAAAAGAGGCATATAAAGCCATTCAAGTTTTACAGTGGAGTATGAGAAATTTAAGAGACAACAATGGAGACTTTCTCTTCATAACTTGGCAAAACAGTTGGCAAATAGAGCTTGAAAAACGTTTAAAAAAAGGTCAAACTTTTTCCACAGATATGCTACTTAATTTAAAAAGCATCAAAAGTGGTGAAGAGTCACTTTTGCAACCATCTGATATGAGATTTGAAGAGAGGCTATCAAATATGAAATATATTATTCAAGAATCAATTGTAGTTTTAGGTGGAGAGCCTGTAAGTCTTGGAACAAATGCTATAAAAAGTATTATTTCATTAGTATTAATATAAGAAAAAACATATCTAAATCTCGAAAAAAGTTTTCGTAGCTTTAGGGAGTAATAAAATCCAAAAAGCCCATTAATTCTCGAAAACAAAGTTTTCGAAGCTTTAGGGGGTTGTAGGGACACAAGTGTCCCTGCCACTAAAATGGACGCGTTCATTTTAGTGCTTAATATAAACAAAAGGAAAAGTAAATGGAAATAAAAGTTAAACCTATGGGAATGTACCAGACAAATTGTTACATTGTTACAGTTGATGAAAAAGATATAGTAGTTGACCCTGGTGTTGATGCTACTAATTGGGTATTGCAAAATGTTAGCAATCCAATCGCAATTTTAAATACACACGGACACTTTGACCATGTTTGGAGTAATGCAGAGCTTCAAGAAAAACTAAATATTCCTCTTTATACACCAAAAGATGATGCACCAATGCTAATAGCAAGTGACTATTTTCCAGAGCTACCACCATCAGTTCCTGATGTATTAGTTGAACCAGATGAAGAGATTGATATTCAAGGAATAAAAGTAAAATTTCATCACTTTGCAGGACACTGTCCAGGGTGTTCAATGATAGAGATAGGTGACGTAATGTTTAGTGGAGACTTTATTTTTAAAGACTCAGTTGGTAGATATGATTTTCCATACTCAAGTCAAGCTGATATGAAAAATTCATTAGAGAAATTTTTAACTTTAGAGAAAGACTACGTGCTATACCCAGGTCATGGTGGAGCTACAACTATTAAAGATGAACAAAAGAATACTCCTCTTTGGTTAATGAGGCTATAATCACACCCATGAATAGAACTGAAGTCCTAATAGCTGATGATAGCCCTATGATAGTAAAGCTCATAACAAAAGCTCTGCTACAAAACAACATTAACAAATATCGATTTACTAAAGAGTCTATTTTTAGTGCTAATGATGGGCTAGAAGCGTTTGACACATTAAGTCATCACAAAGATATTAAACTTATAATTACAGACATAAATATGCCTGGTTTAAATGGTGATGAGATATTAGAGATTTTAATAGATACAGAAAAACTTCAAGATATTGAGGTAGTTTTTGTAACAACACAGTTAATAGCAAGTGAGTTGAGTTCATTTAGCAAAAAACATATCTTAGGAACAATTTTAAAACCATTCAATGTAGATAGTTTCACAAGTGATTTAAACAAGCTACATGTAGAAAAAGAGAGTATTCAAAAAGAGTACAAAAAAAATATTTTATTACAAAAATCTCAAAAGAACACCCTATCTATTATTATTACAGATTACCTTAGTAGTATTAAAGAGGTCTCACTAAAAACAGCAGAACTTACGCAATATATTGATGAGATGATACATGAAGATGACAAAATAGCATCTTCTGAATTAGAGTTAATTGCTATTGCAATTATTAATACAATTTTTGAAGATAAACAAGTAGAGCATAAAGCTGACAATAAAAAAATAAAGTGTCTTTTCAATAAAAGTAAAACTATGAGTAGTTATGACATCTCAACGTTAGAACTATTTTCTACATTTATGCAATCACATGAAAAAGTCTTAGCTGATGCTGAAATTTCTAAAGAGCTAAGTAGTAAACTCATTTTACAGAGCCTAACATCTCCTCTTCAATCTAAACTAGCAAAAATACAAAAAAATCTACAAGGTTACCCTAAATATAACTACCACCATTTTTATCCATATTTTAATCTAATAATTCAAAATCTTGAAAAAATAGATTGTAGTTTTATAGATGATGATATTCAAAAAAATTTATCTAAAATGGGTGAAATAAACTCATTTTTAAACTACCTAAAAAAGTATATTTCAACTAAACAAGCAAGAGATGAGCTACCATTTATAACTAACTTTGAGACATTAGAGAGTGACTTAAACAAAAAATTAGAGAAGTTTATTCCATATCTGACAAATTTCTTAAGTCAATATAGTGCAAAAGTAAATAATCATATATTTCAACGTGCCAAAAAATCACCTGAAATCATCAAGTTTTTCAAAACATATTTAGCTAACAATATCATTAACACCAAAAACTATCTAATCTATTTAGGTGCGTTAGAACAAAATGAGTATAGAAACTACTTACAGTATGAGGGTGAACAAATTGTTATAATATCAAATAGTGTAGAAAATATGAAAGAGTTAAAAGAGACACTCTCTATTGACTACAAAAATTGGCAACTATATGGCTCATCAAAAACCAATATGCTAGAGACATATTTCACAAAAAAAGTACCTACTAAAATAATAATTGATTTTAACTATAGGTGTAATGGCTATGAAAATGCAATTGAGTTTATTAAATATATTCAAAAAAACTATGTAAATGCACAACAAGCTTTTAAAACTTCTCAAATATATATTATTATAAAATATTCAGATTTTGATAAACTAGAAGATTTGAATTTTGAATTTAAGAGCATAGAAACACCATTTACAATTAAGAAAATGATGGATGCACTGCTTTACATGTAAATAATTACTAATATTACACACTAAAACGCCCCCGTCCGTTTTAGTGGCAGGGACTAAAGTCCCTACAACCCCCTAAAGCTACGAAAACTATGTTTTCGAGAGATAATATGCTCTTTTATACGCTTTTTATGAAAAATGCGTAACATCAAGTACTAATATTACACACTAAAACTACGAAAACTATGTTTTTGAGAGATAGAATGCTTTTTTATTTACTTTTTTTGTATATTTTCAGATGTCTCTATAAGTTTTAGTTTAAGTATGTGTTTTTCAGTAATCACAGTTCTATCAATCCCGGTGATACGGTTAAATTTTTCTAAATTATTCTTTAATGTATTATCCTGTTCACGCATCTTCATAATCGTTGATATCGTCGTATGCAGGAAATAC
>JAYEGD010000296.1:0-7487 GCA_034658915.1 Campylobacterota bacterium
AGAGGTGCCTCTTTACTCTGTGTTGGCATCTCTTTTATGTTTTCACTCTTTACATGTAGAGGTGCCTCTTTACTCTGTGTTGGCATCTCTTTTAAATTTTCACTCTTTACATGTAGAGGTGCCTCTTTACTCTGTGTTGGCATCTCTTTTACATTTTCACTCTTTACATGTAGAGGTGCCTCTTTTACACCTTTTTCTACAGGTGCATTTTTAATTGTCTCTTTTAGCTCTAAAATATTTTTTAATGCTTCACTTTTTGGTGTTGTTTTTTGTTCTGTTGTTGACTCATTTTTTTGCTCATTTGAGTCAATTACAACTTTTGATTTTGGTGTTAAAAGATCTAATGTATTTTTACTCTTTGGAGTCTCTTTAGCGTTTAGTGGACTCTCTTTAATTGTATCTAGTGTAATACTCTTAACATCTACACCTTTTTTCTCAGCTAATTGGATTAATCCACCTAATGTTTTTGGAAGATTTTTAACTTCATGTTCGCTAGATAGTTGTGTAATTTGCTCTTTTAAGTATGCTTTTGCTTTAAAAATCAACTCTTTAATTTCACTAGTTGATGGAAGTTTTGTAAGATTAACTCCCTTAAAATCAGTGAGAATTTTTTGAGTATCACCCTCAGATGACTCCTCTATCTCTCCTAAAAGAGATAAAATAGATTTGTTCTCAAAAAAACCTTTAGACTCACCATCTTCACTATTTTGTAGTGGCTTAGTGTTCACTCCTAGAAGAGTAGATTGCTTCACCTCATCACCCATTTTTGAGAGATTAAATGAAGATAGAAGCATACTAAACTTGCCATCACTTTTAGATGAAGTTGTGCCATTTTCACCAAGAGCTAGTTTTGCCAAACCATTACTTGCTTTTTGGTTTGGAAGTTCTAAGCCTATCATCACAATCTCCTTGTTTATCATTTCATAATTATTAGTAAGCAATTACTATTCCAGTTTTGTAATTGTACTTTTTAAGTATCTTTTAGATAAAATCGCGAAAATTTATTTAAGGTAAGATTACTTACCTATAAGGAAAACCCTTGCAAAAAATTAGAAACATTGCCGTTATCGCTCACGTTGACCATGGTAAAACGACTTTAGTTGATGGACTTTTAAGTCAATCTGGAACATTTACTTCACATGAACACGTAGATGAGCGTGCTATGGATAGTAACGATTTAGAAAAAGAGCGTGGTATTACAATTCTTTCAAAAAATACTGCTATTCGCTATAAAGATCATAAAGTAAACATTATTGATACTCCTGGACATGCTGACTTTGGTGGTGAAGTTGAGCGTGTTTTAAAGATGGTAGATGGTGTTTTACTTCTTGTTGATGCTTATGAGGGTGTTATGCCTCAAACAAAATTTGTTGTTAAAAAAATGTTGGCACTTGGGAAAATTCCAATTGTTGTAATTAACAAAATTGACAAGCCATCGGCTGACCCCGAGCGTGTTGTAGATGAGGTTTTTGACCTATTTGTTGCAATGGATGCAACTGAAGAGCAGTTAGAGTTTAAAGTAATTTACGCTGCTGCTCGTGATGGTATTGCTAAAAATGAGATGAGTGATGAAGATGGTAACTTTGAGTGTCTTTTTGAAGCTATTGTAAATGACATTCCTCAACCAGATGGCTCTCCCGATAACCCTTCACAAGCTCAAGTTTTCACACTTGATTATGACAACTATGTAGGTAAAATTGGTATAGCACGTATTTTTAATGGAGTAGTCTCTAAAGGCGATAACATTATGCTTGTAAAAGCTGATGGTGAGCAAGTTAAGGGAAAAATATCTAAACTAATTGGTTTTCACGGACTAAACCGTATGGAGATTGCATCTGCTGAAGCTGGTGACATTATTGCATTTGCAGGAATGGAGACTGTTGATGTTGGAGATAGCGTTGTTGATCCTAATAATCCAATGCCACTAGACCCTATGCATATTGAAGAGCCAACACTTTCAGTTGTATTTAGCGTAAATGACTCTCCACTAGCAGGAACAGAGGGTAAACACGTTACTTCTAACAAAATTAGAGAGCGTCTTGAAGCTGAAATGCAAACAAATGTTGCTATGAGTTTTGATGTTGTTGGCGAGGGTAAATTTAGAGTTAACGGTCGTGGAGAGCTACAAATTACAGTTTTAGCTGAAAATATGCGTCGTGAAAATTTTGAGTTTGGAATTGGGCGTCCAGAAGTTATTGTTAAAGAGATTGAGGGCGTTAAGTGTGAACCATTTGAGCATTTAGTAATTGATGCTCCAGCTGACTTTAGTGGTACAATTATTGAGCGTCTTGGTAAGCGTAAAGCTGAGATGAAATCTATGGTTCCAATGGGTCAAGACTTTCAACGTATTGAGTTTGAAATTCCTGCTCGTGGACTTATTGGTTTTCGTGGACAATTTTTAACAGATACTAGAGGTGAGGGTATTATGAATCACTCATTTTTAGAGTTTCGCCCATACTCAGGAACTGTTGAGTCTCGTCAATATGGAGCGCTTATCTCTACTGAAAATGGTGTTGCACTTGCATACTCAATCTTTAACTTGCAAGATAGAGGTTCTATGTTTATTGAGCCACAATCTAAAGTGTATGAGGGGATGATTATTGGTGAACATAGTCGCTCAAACGACCTTGATGTTAACCCTGTTAAAGGTAAGCAGCAATCAAATGTACGTTCAAGCGGTGCAGATGATGCAATAAAGCTAGTTCCACCACGTGATATGAACTTAGAAAAAGCACTAGAGTGGATAGAAGATGATGAACTACTAGAAGTAACTCCAACAAACATTCGTGTTAGAAAACGTTTCTTAAGTGCAAATGAGCGTAAAAGAAACGCACGTTAAGAGTAAATGAAAACCGTAGCTATTGTAGGTCCAACCGCGTCAGGTAAGAGTGATGCAGCGTTGGAGCTAGCACTTAAAACTAATAGCTACATCCTCTCCATTGACTCTCTTAGCATCTACAATGAAATTGACATAGCATCCGCAAAACCCTCTAAAGATGAGTTAAATTTAGTAAAACACTTTGGTATAAATGAGTTAAATATTAATGAGCATTTTAGTGTTAGCACTTTTATTGAAATTTATGAAAAAGCTAAGAGTAGAGCGCTTGAAGATAAAAAAGGTCTTATTATTGTAGGAGGTACGAGCTTCTATTTGAAAACACTGATGGATGGTCTCTCTGAAATTCCTAAAATAAGTGATGAAACAAAAGAGAAAGCTTCTGAAATGTTAGAGAATTTAGATGAAGTTTATGCACTATTAAAAAGTGTTGATGAGACACTACATGTAGAGCCAACAGATAGATATAGATTAGAAAAAGCACTTCTAATTTACCTGCAAACAAAGATGAGTTCAAAAAGTTGGTTTGAACTTCATCCACCAAAACCAATTATTAGAGATGTAGATGTCTATAATATTGAGATATCAAGAGATGTGTTAAAGCAAAGAATAATTTTGAGAACTAACAAAATGGTTGAGATGGGGTTAATAGATGAAGTCGCTCATTTAGAGAGACTTTATGGAAGAGTACCTAATGCTATGAAAGCGATAGGTGTAATTGAAGTGCTAGAGTATTTAGACAACAAAATATCTTTTGAAATGATGGTTGAGAAAATCATCACTCACACCTCACAACTTGCAAAAAGACAACAAACTTTTAATTCTACACAGTTTAGGGGTATTGTTACATTACCAAAAACAGAGAACCCAACCAGTTAAAAGCTTCTAAAACTTCACGTTTAAATAGTAGCATTATTGAAGATAAGATAGCGATAATTACACTTAGTGAAATCATAATTTTAATAGGAAAACCTATTACAAGTAGGTTGAATTGTGGCATTGTTTTCATAAGCATTCCAAAAATAATATCGCTCATCCATGAGAGTGCAAAAATTGGAAATGCCATTGTGAAGCCAATTAGAAGCATATTTGCTGAAGCAGAGATTATGTAGTTAAAGGTATGCTCATTTAAAACAAAGCCTCCAAGAGGGATGTACTTTAGTGAGTCACTTACATAAATTAAAATCCAGTGGTGTAGATTTAGACTAAAGAGAACCATTAGTGCAACAAGAGATAAGACCGTTCCAACAATAGGCATAGAGACACCACTTTGAGGATCTAAGGCAGTTGCCATAGAAAATCCCATAGCAAACGAAATTAGCCCACCCGCAAAAGCAATAATTGAATATACAATTTGTAAAACCAACCCAATTACAAGACCAAAAAGCATCTCGCTTAAAATAGCCAATGAGACCGAAGTTGCATTAAGTGGCACTTCAATGGGTGGCATAGTGTCATAGAATATTACTGTAAAAAGAAAAGCCATAGCAGACTTTACAGGTAGAGGAATATTTTGATGTGAGAAGATAGGAACACCCATAAACAGCGTACCAAATCTTACAAAAAGTAGTAAAAAACCTACAACATTTGCATCACTCAGTATTTCAGCATAGTTCACTACTTAATCTTTGTAAATTTTTTATTCTCTATTTTGTAAATTGCATCACATCTGTTGGCTAAACTCATATCGTGAGTTACAACAATTAAGCTTGCACTATTTGTCTCAATATACTCATTTAAAATAGTCATAACTTCTAAAGCTGTCTGTTGGTCAAGGTTTCCTGTAGGCTCATCTGCTAAAATAAGTCGAGGTTTTTTTGTTAAAACTCTTGCTATTGAGACGCGTTGCTCTTGACCACCTGAGAGTTTTGTAACTCTATTTTGAACAACATGCTCTATTTTTAATCTCTTAATTAACTCTTCATCAATGCTCTCATTTGCTAAAATTGCTGCAACTTCTAAATTTTCATAAGCACTAAAACCTTTAAAAAGATAGTGAGCTTGAAAAATAATTCCTAACTCATCTCTTCTTAGAGTCTCTATTTGTGAGCTGTTGAGTTTACTAATATCTTTTTCAAAAAGTTTTATTTCACCACTTTGAGGCTTTAGCAGTGTAGATAAAAGGTGCAAAAGTGTAGATTTACCGCTTCCACTCTCTCCAACAATTGCCATGCTTCTTTTCTCTTGTAAATTAAATGATATTTCACTAAAAAGTTCGTAATCATAACTATAAGATAAATTGTTTACTTCTACTATATTCATACGCAATAGTATCTATTTAACACTTATTTAACAATTACAATATATTATTTCAAAAAAAGTAACTATTCAGCACCCCTGCGAAAACCATCAAAATCACAAGTGATTTGAGCTTCTCGCTGAGAGAAACCTAGTGTTAACGTAGTAAAATGGGCTTCGCTCATTTTATGTACTGAATGGTTACCAAAAAAATAGAAGGCTATTTATGAAAAAAACTATTCTACTCTCATTAGTTGCACTCTCAAGCATTAATGCTCAAGAAGTTTCATTAGAAAATATTACAGTTACTAGTACTGTAATAAAAGATGTTAGTGGCGAAGAGGTAAAGTCAGCAGATTTAGCTGAAGCACTTGCATACAAAGTTCCAAGCATAAACTTAATTAGAAGAAGTGGTATTGCAAATGACATTGTATTGCGTGGTCAAAACAGAGATAATATCAATGTTTTAGTTGATGGTACAAAAACTTATGGTGCTTGTCCTAATAGAATGGATCCTGCAATTAGTCATGTTTTAACAGATAACATTGCAGATATTGAGATTACAGAGGGTCCTTATGATGTTGAAAACTTTGGAACTTTAAGCGGTGCAGTTAAAATTGACACCGTAAAGCCTGAAGAGGGATTTCATGGTAATATTAATGCTGGTTTTGGTAGTTGGGACTACAGAAAAGGTGGCATCTCATTAACTGGCGGAACTAAAAAAGTTAGAGGACTCATTAGTGTATCTGGTGAAACAAGTGATCAGTACAAAGATGGAGATGGAAAATCATTAGCACAGCAGGTTAAAGATCAAGTTACAGGTACAAACATAGCAGGAACTCAATATAAAAATGAGTATTTTAATATGGATGCTTACACTAAAAAGACATTAATGGCAAAAATTTATGCTGATATTACTGATGATCAAGAGTTAAAACTAAGCTACATTGCAAATAGAAGTGAAGATATTATGTACCCATCTAGCAAAATGGATGCACTTTGGGATGACTCAAACCTCTACAATGCAGACTATAAAATTAAAAATATTGGAGCTTTCTCTAAAGAGTTGAGTTTTCAACTATTTAAAAGCGATGTTGATCACCCTATGAGTACAAAATATAGAAATAGCTCAGGAACGAGTAGTGTGAATGAGGTAATAAGTCATCTAAAAACTGACTTTACTGGTGCAAAAGTTAAAAATAGTTTTGATATTGTAGAAAATTATGAGTTAACTGTCGGGTTAGATGGAAGTCAAAGATTGTGGGATGGCTCTTACAGTGGCTATGGCATGATGAGAGGGATTAGTGGTAGAAAAAGTATAGATAACGCTAAAACTACAAATGTTGCAATTTTTAGTGAATTGAACCAAAACTTAAACAAACTAAACATCAAATATGGCGCAAGATATGATAGCACACGCATTACATCTGATAGAGCTTCTCAACAAGACAACAACTACCAAGCATTGAGTGCAAACGCTTTCGCAACATACGGTGTAAGCGATAGTTTTGAAGTTTTTGGTGGAGCTGGAAAGTCATCTCGTGTGCCTGATGCTAGAGAGTTATACTTTGTGAGCAGTAATGGAACAACACAAACAGGAACGGACAACTTAGAGCAAACAACAAACTACGAGATAGATTTAGGTGTGAAGTTTGAGAGCGACAATGCAACACTGAAAATAAAAACATTTTACAGTATGCTAAAAGATTACATCTACTACAAAGCTACAAACTATGGCGCAAACGTAATGGGTAACAACTTTGTAAATCTTGATGCTACTATTTATGGTGGTGAAATTAGCGGTGAGTACTACTTTAATGATGAGTTCTACACAGACGCTGGAGTTGCTTACCAACGTGGTCAAAAAGATAGCGCAATTAGTGGACAAACAAATAAAAACCTAGCAAATATTACACCACTAAAAGGTACAGTTGCACTTAACTATGACTACTTAAAAGGCTCAACTGCTAGAGCTGAAATGGTAGCGGCAGACAAATGGAGCAACTATGACAGCGATAATGGTGAACAAGAGTTAGCAGGTTATGCAATTTTAAATCTTAAAGTAACGCACCAGTTTGCAAAAAGCTTTGAGATGAGCGTTGGCTTAAACAATGCGTTTGATCAAACTTATGCTATAAGCAATACTTATAAAGACTTAATACTACTTCAATCAGCAGGTGATGAAGTAATGTTAATTAATGAGCCAGGGAGATACGCTTACATTAATGCATCATATAAATTTTAAGTAAAGAGGAATTACAAATAATGGTTTTATATCTAAAACCAAAACTACACCCCTGTGATTGAATATCCACTTTTAATAACTTTACTAACCAAAGATGTTGATAGGTTTAAATGGTTTGCTATATTAACTTGTGTATATCTATCTTCATATGCATTAAGTATTGCTAAG
>JAYEGD010000297.1:0-7373 GCA_034658915.1 Campylobacterota bacterium
TAAGTGATGCTATTTGTTCTTCAAGTCTTGCAATTTCATCTTTATATCCTTGAACTTCTAATTCGTGTTGTTTACTTAAATCTTCTAACTTTTTACTGTTTCCAAACATGATAATCCTTAATTGTTAGATAATCCTTAATTGTTAAGCGCCTGACCATAATATCTATAAGCATAACTGTTTTAACATTAAATCACCTTTAATATTGTAAGTGAAAACGTTAGCTTTACCAATTGTATCTTTAATGTTACACTAAAGTGCAAGTTTTGAAGTTTTTACAACTCAACTATTTTAGCTCTTAACTCTTTCAACTCTATGCGCCTCTTGCTCTTTGTATAGCTCTGCACATCCACGAGATAGCTCTCTGATTTTTAGTATGTAGTTTGCACGCTCTGTTTGAGAGATTGCTTTTCTAGCATCAAGAGTGTTGAATGTGTTAGATGCAACCATACATAAATCATAAGCAGGAAGTGGAAGCCCAGCTTCAAGGGCGCGTTTGCACTCATTTGCTTTTGCTTCAAACTCATGAAAAAGCATAGCTGTGTCTGCAACTTCAAAGTTATATTTAGAGAACTCTATCTCGCTCTCTTTGTGAATATCACGATATAGAGTTTTCCCATGCTCATTTTCATTCCAAACAATGTCATAAACACTATCTACTCCTTGTAAGTACATGGCTAATCGCTCTGTTCCATACGTTATCTCAACGGAGACAGGCTCGCATGCAATTCCACCAACTTGCTGAAAATAGGTAAACTGAGTAACTTCCATTCCATTTAACCAAACCTCCCAGCCAAGACCCCAAGCACCAAGAGTAGGAGACTCCCAGTTGTCCTCTACAAAACGTACATCATTCTCTTGCAAGTTTAACCCTAAGTACTCTAAACTTTTTAAGTAAAGCTCTTGAATATTGTCAGGAGATGGTTTAATTAGTGCTTGAAATTGGTAGTATGAACCAAGTCTATTGGGGTTTTGCCCATATCTTCCATCTGTAGGGCGACGTGATGGTGCAACGTATGCTACAGACCATGGAGTAGAGTCTAGTGAGCGTAAGAATGTTGCAGGATGAAATGTACCTGCACCAGCTGGAATATCGTAAGGTTGAACAATGCTGCACCCTTGTTGTGACCAATATTGTTGAAGTTTTAAAAGTAGTTGACTAAAAGTTATCATTTAATAATCCAATTTTTTATTTAGTGGGTATTATAACAAAAATTTAGCAGTTGAAGAGGGGATTAAACATATTGTAACCACAATGTGTCAATAATTTATTACAATTTTTAACATTTTTTAATTAGGATAGCATGTATGAAAAGAGTACAAATTACAATAGATGGCAATGAAGCAGTAGCAAGGGTTGCTCATAAAATAAATGAGGTAATAGCAATTTACCCAATTACTCCCTCATCACCAATGGCTGAACTTAGTGATGTTTACTCAACTAATGGCGAAAAGAATATTTTTGGAACTGTTCCAGATGTTATGGAGATGCAAAGTGAGGGTGGTGCTAGTGGAGCTGTTCATGGCTCATTGCAAACAGGTGCATTAACTACCACTTTTACATCTTCTCAGGGTCTTTTACTGATGATTCCAAATATGTATAAAATTGCAGGTGAACTTACACCTACTGTTTTTCATGTAGCAGCGCGTGCAATTGCGGCTCAAGCACTCTCTATTTTTGGAGATCATAGTGATGTAATGGCAGTACGTCAAATTGGATTTGCACTTCTTTCATCTAATAGCGTTCAAGAAGCACACGACTTTGCACTTATCTCTCAAGCAGCTTCTCTTAAAACACGTATTCCTTTTTTACACTTTTTTGATGGATTTAGAACATCTCATGAGGTGAGTAAAATTGAACTTTTAGATGATAGTGTCTTAAAAGAGATGATAGATGAAAAACTAGTTTTTGAACACAGAAATCGCGCACTATCTTCGGATAATCCATTTATTCGCGGAACTTCACAAAACCCTGATGTCTATTTTCAAGGACGTGAGAGTGTAAACAACTACTATGAGGCTATTCCATCAATTTTAGAAGATTGTATGAATCAGTTTAAATCGTTAACTGGACGAGAATATAATCTTTTTGACTTTGTTGGCTCAAAAGATGCTGAACGTGTAGTAATTCTTATGGGTTCAGGTGCTGAGATGGCAGATGAAGCTACGCAGTTTCTAGCATCACAAGGGCAAAAAGTTGCAATTATAAAGGTACGTTTATACAGACCTTTTAGTGTAAAGCACTTCATAAACGCTCTACCAAAAACAACAAAATCAATAGCAGTATTGGACAGAACAAAAGAGCCAGGATCACTAGGTGAGCCACTGTACTTAGATGTAGTATCTGCACTTAGTGAGTTAAATGAGAGAGATGAGTTAGGTTTTAAAATGCCTAAAATCATTGGTGGACGTTATGGGTTGTCATCTAAAGAGTTTACGCCATCCATGATAAAAGCTATTTTTGATGAGCTAGAGAAAAAGAGTCCGAAAAATCACTTTACAATAGGAATATATGATGATTTAAGTAACACTTCATTGAAGTGGGACAAATCTTTTACAACAGCAAACAGAGATACATTTAGAGGAATATTTTTTGGCTTAGGGAGTGATGGAACTGTTGGTGCGAACAAAAACTCCATTAAAATAATAGGTGAAGATACTCCAAATTATGCACAGGGCTATTTTGTTTATGACTCTAACAAGTCTGGCTCTATGACAACATCTCATCTTAGGTTTGGTGCAAAAGAGATTAAATCTACCTACTTAATTGAAAAAGCAAATTTTGTTGCTTGTCATCAAGCAGTTTTTTTGGAGAAATTTGACATCTTAAAACATGCAGATAAAAATGCAGTTTTTCTACTAAACACACCATTTTCTAAAGATATTGTCTTCTCTAAGTTACCAAAAGAGGTACAAAAAACAGTTATTGACAAAAAGCTTAAATTCTTTGTAATTGACGCTGCAAAAGTGGCACATGAAAGTGGTATGGGAAGACGAATTAATACCGTAATGCAGACTTGTTTCTTTGCAATTTCAGGTGTACTAGAAAAAGATGAAGCGATAGAAAAAATTAAGAGCAGTATTAAAAAAACATATGGTAACAAAGGTCAAAAAATTGTTGATATGAACAATAGAGCAGTAGATAACACGTTAGCTAATCTGTTTGAAGTAACAACTCCTGAAAAAGCAGATAGCAAAATTAAAATGACACCTTTGGTCAAAGGTGACTATGATGATTTCGTAAAAAATGTAACGGCGAAGATTATTGCAGGTGATGGGGATGAAATCCCAGTTTCAGCTATTCCTGATGATGGAACATGGCAAAGTGGAACAACACAGTACCAAAAAAGAAACATTGCACTTGAAGTTCCTGTATGGGACGCTTCTACATGTATTCAATGTAATAAGTGTGTGCTTGTCTGTCCTCACGCAGCAATTCGTTCAAAAGTTGTAGATGAGGATGTGCTTGATGATGCACCAGATATCTTTAGTTTCATCAAAGCAAAAGGCAAAACTTTTGAACCACAAGAGCAGTTTACTATTCAAGTAGCGGTTGAAGATTGTACGGGTTGTAGCCTTTGTGTTGAGGTGTGTCCTGCTAAGAATAAATCGCAAACAAACTTAAAAGCAATCAATATGGTACCAGCTCAAGAGGCACATAGTGATGGTGTAGTTAATTGGGACTACTTCACAAAACTTCCAGCTTATGATAGAAACAAATTAAATCATGAGAAGGTAAAAGAGTCACAATTTCTTGAGCCACTTTTTGAGTTTAGCGGATCGTGTCCTGGATGTGGAGAGACACCTTATGTAAAACTAACTTCACAACTATTTGGCGATAGAATGGTAATCGCAAATGCGACGGGATGCTCATCTATTTATGGTGGAAATCTTCCAACTACACCTTGGAGAAAAAATAGCGATGGTCGTGGACCAGCATGGTCAAATTCACTCTTTGAAGATAATGCAGAGTTTGGATTAGGTTTTAGATTAGCAATAGATAAACATACTGCTAATGCAAAAGAGATTTTAGAGAGCTTAAAAGTTGAAGTAGGTAGCAAACTTTGTGAAGATATTTTAGACTCAAAACAAGAAGATGAGCCAGAAATTTTTAAACAAAGAGAGAGAATTGAGTTGTTGAAAAGTGTTCTAAAGTCTAAAAAAGGAACACAGGTAGATAGGTTGAAAAACCTTGCAGATTATTTAGTTAAAAAATCTGTTTGGCTAATGGGTGGCGATGGCTGGGCATACGATATTGGCTATGGTGGAGTTGACCATGTATTAGCTAGTGGAAAAAATGTAAATATTTTAGTTATGGATACGCAGGTCTATTCAAATACAGGTGGGCAACAGAGTAAAGCAACGATGACAGGTGCTGTAGCAAAATTTGCGGCTGGAGGAAATGCACAAACCCCTAAAGATTTAGCAATGATGGCAATAGCTTATGGAAATGTTTATGTGGCACGTGTAGCTATGGGTGCTAGTGATGCACAGACTGTAAAAGCATTTGTGGAAGCTGAGGCTTATGATGGACCATCTATTATTATTGCATACTCACACTGTGTAGCTCATGGCTATGATTTACGTTATGGAATGGAGCATCAAAAATTAGCAGTAGATAGTGGGCTTTGGGCAACATTTAGGTACAACCCAGAGTTAGAAAAAGAGGGTAAAAACCCTATGCAACTTGACTACAAAGGTCCAAAAATTGATGTTAAAAACTTTATGTACCAAGAGACAAGATTTAAGATGGTAGAAAAACTTAATGCTGATGATGCAAAAGAGTATTTAGAGAGTGCAAGAAAACACGCAAAAGATATGTACAAAAGATACAAAAATATTGAAGAGATGTCATTTAGTAAAGAGGGAGAGATATAATGGATTTAACAACTTCGTACTTGGGATTAAAACTAAAAAATCCAATAATCGTTGGAGCATGTCCTTTGACTTCTACTGTAGAGTCAATAAAAGAGCTTGAATCAAGTGGTGCTGCTGCGGTAGTTTTACACTCGATTTTTGAAGAGCAAATTAACCATGAGAGCAAAGAGCTTGATAACTTTTTGTTTAAAGGAAGTGAGGATTATGCAGAGGCATTGGGCTATTTTCCTGAAGTTGCTTTAAGTAATTTGGACTCAGAGAGTTATTTAGATGAGATAATAGAGTTGAAAAAGAGTATTAAAATTCCTATTATTGCATCACTAAACGGTGTCTCTAAAGGTGGCTGGATTGATTATGCTAAAAAGCTTGAAAAAGCAGGTGTTGATGCAATTGAGTTAAATATTACATACATTCCAACAGATGTACATGTAAAAGGTAAAACAGTTGAGAAGATGTACATAGAGGCATTAAAAACTGTAAGAGAGAGTGTAAAAATTCCAATAGCAATTAAGATGAATAGCGTCTTTAGCGCGCCTGCTAGAATGGCTAAAAAGTTTGTAGATGCAGGTGCTAATGGACTTGTACTATTTGATAGACCTGTACATGTAGATATTGATTTGGAAAATTTAAACTCAATTCAAGTAATCAATCCAACAACATCAAACGACTTAAGTGAGACACTTCGCTGGAGTGCAATTTTATTCAAACAGTTAGATACATCTCTTTGTGCATCAACAGGTGTTCAAACTCATGAAGATATTTTAAAAGCGATAATGAGTGGAGCAGACGCTACTCAAATGGTTACTGTATTAATGGAAAAAGGAGCATCACAAATAGAGGAAATTTTACAAAACCTTGTGAAATGGATGGAAGAGAAAGAGTATGATTCAATTGAGCAGATGAAAGGAAGCATATCGCTTCAACACACCTCAAACCCAGCAGCATATCAAAGAACTTCTTACATGAGAATTCTTACAGACTATCGCAACTGATGTTACTCACTAAAACGCCCTATGTGTTGTGTGCTATGTGAAAGCACACAATGCACTCTTTTTATCCTCTAAAAATGAGAATCAAACCTAGTTTTAGATAAAATCTAAACAAACTACTAATTTTCTCAAGCAAGATATAGAGGTATAGCATGGAACAGATAAAACAACTCATAAGTGAGATAAATAGAGTCCATAAATCATTTTCTGATGATTATTTTGAGGTAGGGAAAATAGATAAAGTCAATCTATCAAAAACAATCAAACATATCTCTGTACCACATATCTACAAATATCGTCTTGTTCTACATGAAAGTATCAATGATTATCTAATGGAAGCAAATATAGAGATAAAGTATTTTTATCGTGTAAAAACTCGTGAAAGTATAGATGATAAGATAGAGCGTTTTTCAAGTCAAGATGACCAATACCCGGTGAATAATTGGTTAAATGATATTTTTGGTGCTAGGATAGTTTTGAATACTAAGCAAATAGAGTATATTATGGATATACTTGATGATTGGCGAGATGAACTAAATCTAAAAAATTGGTATCTTAGAGAAAAAGAGGGATATAGAGGACTTCATATCTATTTTAAAAATAGAAGTAACTTTTATTTTCCTTGGGAGTTACAGATTTGGGATGAAAAAGATGTTGAAAACAATATTAAAAATCATGAAAAATTTAAAAGAAATTTTATATAAGTAATGGAACACAAATAACTTCACACTCAACTACATGTAAAGGGTTTATATTCAAGGCGAATTTTGTTTGGCGATGTTGTGCATCGTTAAGTGCAATTCAACGCAGAAGATAAGCCCTTTACATGTAGCCCTTCGGGTGAGATAATAAGCTACAATCTGCTTCGTTAAAACCTCTTGAGGCACAATAAGTGCAACTGCGAGATTTTGCCTCACAGCTTATAGCTTCTCTTTTCATTGAATATGTCATCTATTATGGTCAGGCACTTATAATGAACCATTTTTTCAAGACCACTAAATCAAGTTTTTTAATTCCACCTCTTTACGATACTGATGGTAACAGTTTTTCTCCTTTGGAATCTAAATTATTTATAGCTTGATAGTAAACTTCATTTGGAGTTTTATATCCAATAGCCGAATGTAATCTTTTTTTGTTGTATAAGTTCATATATTTTTCTATAGCTCGATTGAGAGCTTTTATATTTTTATACTCGTTCTGTTGCTCTACCTTTTCCATCCATTGAGATTTTCTCGATAGAAGTTTAATCTGGCTTTTAAATCTAGGTGCCGATAATTATAACATCAGCATATTTTGGCATGTGGGAATTTCACTTATCTTCTCACTTTTATGAGTATCTCTATTTTTATATACTCTATCTATATAACTAATCTATAACCGCTTCCATATTCCGTTTTAAGATATGTTGGTTTAGTGCTATCTTCTTCTATCTTTTTGCGTATATTTTTTATGTGATTGTCCAATAATCTATGAGATTTTACTGATGATACGGAGTCTGTAAGTCGTTC
>JAYEGD010000298.1:0-7354 GCA_034658915.1 Campylobacterota bacterium
GAAAAAAAAGTAGCAAAATGGATTGAAAAATCACTAAAAAATACTCTTATCTCAACAGGTGGTGGTTTTTTTAAAGTAAAAAATATTAAATTATTAGGAACTATTGTCTATTTAAAGTCAGACTTTGACTCAATTTATAAACGAATAATTGAGCATCCAAATGCAGAAAAAAAGCTTAAAAAAAGACCACTTTTACAAAATATAAAAGAGGCTAAAAAACTTCACGCTATAAGAGTAAAAGAGTATGAAGAGATAGCAGATATAATAATAGATGTAAGAGATAAAACAGTAGAGCAAAGCGCAAAGCTGTTACTTAAGAAATTAGATTATAAGGGGTAAAAAATGATTAAAACATCTACTACATGTAATGACTTTGAAGATAAATTTGAAGAGATATTAGGGCGTGCAAAGATGGATATAGAGCATGTAAGCTCAATTGTATCTGGAATTATTAAAGAGATTAAAAGTGAGAAAAACAGTGCATTGAAAAAACATATTGCAAAGTTTGACAGTTGGGAACCAAAAGATGATAGTGAGCTAAAAATTGATTTAGAAGATATGAAAAAGGCATACGACAATATTGATCAAAAGTTAAAATCTGCACTACATTTGGCGTATGATAGGATTAAACTGTATCATGAAAAGCAACTGCCAAAAAGTTGGTTTGATGTTGAAGATAATGGCACAATATTAGGTCAAAAAGTAACCCCTGTTGATAGTGCAGGACTTTATATTCCTGGTGGAAAAGCAGCTTATCCGAGTTCACTTTTAATGAATGTTATTCCAGCTCAAGTTGCAGGTGTTAAAAACATCATTATAGCAACACCAACTCCAGACAATGAGCCAAATGAACTACTTTTGGCAGCTTGTCACCTTTGTGGAGTTAGTGAAGTGTTTAAAGTTGGAGGAGCTAGTGCAATCGCTAGTATGGCATATGGAACTGAGACAATACCTAAAGTAGATGTCATTACAGGACCTGGAAATATTTTTGTTGCTACTGCAAAAAAGATGGTTTTTGGTGATGTTAATATAGATATGATAGCAGGACCAAGTGAAATAGGAATTTTAGCAGACGATAGCGCAAATGCCTCGCACATTGCAATAGATATGCTAAGTCAAGCAGAACATGATGAGATGGCAAGCTCAATTCTAATTACTCCATCACAAAAATTTGCAGATGCTGTTGAGGTTGAGTTGGAGACATGGCTACAAAAGCTTTCTCGTGAAAAAATTGCAAGAAAATCAATAGAAGATAGAGCCGCAATTATTGTTACAAAAAATATGGAAGAAGCAGTTGAGTTGATGAATGCTATTGCTCCAGAGCATTTAGAAGTAGCAACTCTTAGCCCTTTTGATCTTTTACCAATAATTAAGCACGCAGGTGCAATATTTTTAGGACACAATACACCAGAAGCAATTGGAGATTATGTAGCAGGTCCAAACCACACTCTTCCAACAGGTGGTACAGCTAAATTCTACTCACCATTAGGTGTTGAAAATTTTATGAAAAAGTCATCAATAATATCTTTTAGTTCAAAAGCAATAAATGAGATTGGTAGTGAGTGCGCTCTATTAGCAGATACTGAAATGTTGAGTGCTCACGCTGAGTCTGTTAGATGTAGGTTGCACAAATAAGAAGCACTAAAACGAGCAAAGCTCATTTTAGTGGCAGGGACAAATGTCCCTACAACCCCCTAAAGCTTCAAAAAAAGATTTTTTGAGATATTGGAGGTTTTAAAGATAGTATTTAATCTATCTTAAATTTTCAAAAGGGTTGTTTACAACAACTTTTCTATTAATTGTATATGGAACTAATGCAGCAGCACGTGCGCGTTTAATAGCAATAGTAATCATATCTTGATGACGTTTACAGTTACCTGTTAAACGACGTGGCATAATTTTGTATCTCTCAGATAGTGAAAACTTTAAGTTTGCAGTATCTTTGTAGTCAATGTAATCTACTTTTGTTTCGCAATATTTACAAAAACGTTTTTTAAATTTTCTTCTTTCAGACATTTTAATTCCTTTATGTATTTAATTTTCTAAAATGGTATCTCATCATCATCAATATCAATTTCAGGCATACTATTTTGTGGCATAGCGTTAACTTTTGGTGCTTGTTGCTGCTCATATTGAGGCTGTTGTTGCACTGGTGGTTGTTGCTGATTGCCATAGCTATTTTGCTGATACTGATTACTTGTTGGTGCTTGAGAGTAGTTTTGCTCTGGTGCAGGAGTGTTGCCATAAGCGTTTTGTTGTTCATAGCCTCCTTGTTGAGCTTGTTGTCCACCCATGTTGTCGCCTTTAGAGTCAAGCATCTGCATAGTTTCTACAGTAACACTATGTTTTGATCGTTTTTGGTTGTTATTATCAACCCATTGATCAAACTTTAGTCTTCCCTCAACAAGGATTTTACTCCCTTTACGAAGGTACTGATTTGCAACTTCAGCAGAGCGAGCAAAAAAAGTAATATCTACAAAGCAGACTTCCTCTTTTTTCTCTCCATTGCTTGTGAATTTGCGGCTTGTAGCAATAGCAGTATTTGCAATTGCTATACCACTTTGACTATAACGTAACTCAATATCACGAGTTAAATTGCCAACTAAAACGACTTTATTAAACATGAGTTCTCCTCAATTATGAAGCTGGAGCTTCTGGAGTTGCTGGAGCTTCTGGAGCTTCTTCTACTGCTGGAGTTGCTGGAGCTACAGGAGCTTTTTGAGCAATTTTTTTATTAGCTTTTTCAACTAACTCATTCCACGCTTTTACTTCACGTTTTGAGTCATATTTAACCGTAACGAAACGTAAAATCTCTTCATTAATACGGTAACGTCTCTCAATTTCAGAAATAGCACTTGGTGCAATTTTGAAGTAAATAACGTAGAAGTGACCACGTAGGTTTTTTTGGATTGGGTATGCTAGTTTTCTCATTCCCATATCGTCGCGAGTTGCAATTTCACCACCATTAGATGTGATAATATCTTCAATGTTTGCTAAAGAGTTTTTGATCTCTTCTTCAGTTAGTGTTGGTTTAACAATTACTAAGTTTTCGTAATGTCTCATAGAGTATTCTCTCCTTTGGGTTTAGTCTCTTATGGGGTAATTAAGTATTAAATAAATACTTAATAAATTATACTTTACAATAAAGTACAAAGAGTAAGGACGCGCAATTATACTAAAGTGTTGCTTGTAATTTAATTAATGCTTGAATTAAAATTGATATTTTGTCATTATGTGAGGATTTTAGTTGCAATTGAGCTTTTAGAAGTAGTGTTAATGCAGACTCATAGCTCTTTTGTTTGAATTTAATACTCAAATTAGAGCGTTCTGTCTCTACAAATTTAGGAAGTTGATAACCCAATATCTCTCTTGAGTTTGGAAATCCATGAATCTTGATATATACATAAAACATATATAGTTCTTGCAAAAAGTTACTTAATGATGTAACTATTCTTACTTCATCTTCTCCAGTTTCAAGTAGTCTGTATAACTCATCAACAAATGATTTTTTTTGCAAAATAGAGATGACAAATTTATCTAGTTTAACTTCACTTAGTCCATAAACCAATCTATCAATATCTTTTGAAGTTATCTCATTGTCTAAAATAGCCAGCTTGTCTAGTTCATTAATAGATAAAGAGAGATCATTATTATGCAGTACTAAAAGATGCTCTATTGCTGCACCATCTATTTTAACGCCTTTTTGAAATGCACTTTGAGCAATTAAACCTCTTGCTTCATTAAAAGATGGATGGAAAAGTCTTATATTGTCTGCACCTTTTTTTGGCGTAAATGCAGTTGCAGAACTTTTCATATCAGAACCAAAATATGCGTAAAAAAGGTAGTTATCACTATTTTTGCTTACTAAATCTATTAGAGTGTCTAAATCTTTTTTTGGTATCTTTTTTTCACTTTTTATAACAACTAAATTCTTATCGCCAAATAGTGAAGCTTGACTAAGATGAGCTTTAGCACGGTTAAAATCATACTCATCATAATAGAAATTTAGCTCTGAGACTTCATCTAAATGTGAAAGCTGTTTTAAGTAGTTATCTATTAAAAAGTGACTCTCACCAAAAAGCATAAAAGCACGAGGTACACTACCTAAAGAGATAGCTTTGTCTAAATCATTTTTATATTTCATTGATTTCTTCATTTTGAACACTTACTAGTGCTGCTTCTATTTTTGCTGTTGCTAAATTTACAGCTACAATTTTTACTACTACTTTGTCAAAAAGTAAAATTTGATCACTACTTGGAAGCTCTACATGTACACCAACTAAATCCATTAAAAGTTCAGCACTAACATAAGGTTCAATTGTTACGATTTTTGCTTCAAACTCTTCACCTACATGTAGTACGGCATATCTTGCAAATTTTCTATCTTGAAAGCGAAACTCTATCTCACTTGCTTCTCTCTCTTTTTGACTAAGCTCTATTGTTAGAAGTTCTATATTTCTTAAAATATAGTCAGCTTCACTTTTATCTTTTGCATTTATCGATTTTAGCAATCTATGAACTATCAAATCACTGTAGCGTCTAATTGGGGATGTAAAATGGGTATAACATTTAAAACCAAGACCAAAATGCCCACTATTTTCAACATCATACCTTGCTCTCATTTGTGCTTTAATTAATAGTGCATCTACATCTTTTTCAATATTCATCTCAGTAGAAATTTTATCTATTTTTGTCATATTTTGTCTAAAACTATCTTCTGCTTCTACAAATATTCCAATGGTTGCTAAGTTTTGATACAAGTTTTGCAGTTTCGCTTGAGATGGTGCTTCATGTACTCTAAAAACTCCACGTTCGTAATTGGAGGCTGCTTCTTTGTTAGCTAAGAGCATACAATCTTCTACTAAAGCGTGTGATGGTGTCTCTTTTGCATACTCAGTTGAGATTAAATGTTGATTTTCATCTAAAAACATATCTAAATCTTCAGAGCGAAAGTCAAAACCTGACTTCATGCGTTTAACTTTTAAAATAGTAGTTAGTTTTCTTAGCTCTATTAACTCACTAAATATTAGCTCTTCAGTTTCATCCTTTGCTTTTAGTTTTCCATCAAAAATAGCATCTACTTCATCATAGTTAAAGCGTCTTGAAGAGTGGATGATTGCCTCATAATGTTCGCTGCTTTTAACATCATACGCATCATCTAGGTGCATCTCAAAAACGTAAGATAGTCTATCTACATGTGGCTTAAGTGAACACAAATTTTCACTCAACTCACGAGGTAACATAGGAATTGAGCGATGAGGCAGATAGATTGAGAAACCTCTATATATTGCTTCTGCATCTATTGCACCGTAAGGTTTTACATATTCACTCACATCCGCAATTGCTACATATAAAATATTTTTTTTATTATCGTAAAATATTGCGTCATCAAAATCTTTAGCGGTTACTGGGTCAATTGTACAAAAGTTTAATTCTCTTAAATCTTTTCTATGAGGGTATAAAGAGGCATCTACGCTCTTATCATATTGAGTAACAACTGCTTTTACATCATCTTCAAACTCATCGTGTTTGTTAAACATTGCTAAAACTATAAGTTCATCAACTTTTTCGTCTGAAATATTGCCAAGTTTTTTAGAGATTTTATTTGAAAAATTATCTATTTGAAAAACATCACCATCTTCATAAGAGTTAAGCTCAAAGGGTGTAACTTCAATTGCTATTGGCTCATCGTGTTTAATGTCAAAAAGCATATTAGAGCCATTTACATTTTTAATATAAGCAACGCCATAGCTTACCTCTCGCCCTACAACTTCAACTACTTTAGCAGATGCTTTTATGCGACTGTTTATTACTCTTTTAGCAATTACTAAGTCACCATTGATAGCTTCATTTAGGTCATCAGATGCAATAAATAGATCTTTTACACTAACTCCAGTTACTTGCAGATATGCATTAGAGTGAGAGGCGATAGATATAGTTCCAGCACGATAAGAGGATTTAAACTTGTAAATGTTTTCGCTTAGCGAGATATAGCCAGATTGCAACCATCTGTTTATAAGGGGTAGTTGTTCATCTTTAACATCTTGAGCATAAAGCCCAAGAGTTAAACTAATAAGGAGTGATTTCAAAGACTCTTTGTTATGCCATTACAGTTGCAATTGCTTCATCAAATAGTGCTTCATCAATTGCATATTCAGTAACTAATGCTTTTGCAGCTTCTATACTTTCAGGAGTAATAGCACCTGCAACAGGAACCGCTGTTCTAACAATTTGTAAAATTTGACAAGCTAAGCGATTCTCTTCACTAGCACCCGCAGGGTTAGTACAAGACTTAATTGTATCTACTAAATTGCTATCAAATCTCCAGTGATCAAAAATTGTAGCACTAACTTCAGCAGTATCAACTGTACAAAACTCAATTTCAGTAGCTTCAATATCACCACTTGCAATAGCAGCTTTAAACTCCGCCTCTTTACCTAAATCGATAATAGTTTGGGCAATAAGCACTTTACCAATTTCAACTAAGAATGCTGCAGGAGATAAAACATCTAAAAGAGCGCGATGTTTTTTCATACACATATTTGACATTAAAGCGTGTTGCATTTTTGATAGTGCAGCAAATTGGTCATTGCTAATTCCATATGGACTTAGGTTAAGTGAGAAACTATTTTTAACAATAGATGCAAGTGCAAAACCACGAATTGCTCCCATTCCAAATAGACTTACTGCACGTGCAACAGAGTTTATTTCACGTGAAAAACCATAAAGTGGAGAGTTTGCAGCTTTTAAAATATCCGCTGTTAAAAGAGGATCTTTTTCTAAGACTTTAACCATATCGTTAAATGATGAATCTGGATCTTGATAGATTGACTCTATTTGAATTGCAGACTCTGGAAGTGGTGGAAGCTGTTTGATTTTTTCTAAAATTTTATCTTTCATTTATTCATCTCTTTTTAGGTGTACCCTATTATTTGCAAACATTATAGGTTAATTTAATTAAATTCATACTGAAATATGATACAATTTGTGCTAAATTTTTCAAAGGGTGCAAATGATTAATGAAGCAATACTAAATCAATTAGGATATTCTCCAAATGAAGCTCTAAAAGAGCAGATGGATGCAATAGTAAAAAATACAAATGAATTTAAGAAAATAGAGAAGCATATATATGATCTACACAATATATTAAAAGTAGATGACTCATACGTAGCCATGTCAAATAGTTTTAATTACTTAAAAATAAAACTTCAAGCTAAAAGTCCAGAGCTTTTAGAAGAGGCTCATGAAAAAGTGCAACACTTTGCAGATAAGTTCAAAGTAGAGCTAAAAAAAGTTGAAGGACATGAAACTTACTATATTATAGGTTTTAAAAATAGCAACTGAACCAATAAC
>JAYEGD010000299.1:0-7307 GCA_034658915.1 Campylobacterota bacterium
TTACTCCTTAAAATCTTTTAATTCTCGAAAGCAGAGTTTTCGCAGCTTTAGGGGGTTGTAGGGACACTTGTGTCCCTGCCACCAAAATGGACGTGTTCATTTTGGTGTAAAAATAGTGTTATTGTAGGGACACTTGTGTCCCTGCCAGCAAAATGGACGTGTTCATTTTGGTGTTTCAATAGTGAGAGTTAAAAATCTCGCTCAAGCAGTTTATTAACTTTTAAAATAGTCAAAATTCTATCTTGTTGTTTTCCAACTCCATCAATCAAAGACTCATCATCTCTTGCTGTCTCTGGTGCTGGACCTATATCACTTTTTCTAATTCTTATCGCTTCTGTTAATCTATCTATTACAAATCCAGCTACATCATCTTCATATTTTAACACAAAGAAGCGTGTCTCATCATTATGTTTTCTTACAGGCAGTCCAAATTTAGCACGTAAGTCAATCAAAGGAATAACCGCTCCACGCAGATTAAATACACCAAGAACATAATCTGGAATTTGAGGTACTCTAGTCCAAGAGATTGGCTTAATAATCTCTTGAATATTTAAAATGGGTACCGCGTACTCCTCTTCACCTACTACAAATCCTACCAACTGAACACCATCATCTATAAGTGAAAGGTCTGGAGTTTGTTGATCTTGTTGCTTATTGATAATTTGTTGTAATTTTTCACTCATAATTAATCTCCTAAACTATATTTAATGTTACGTTTAACTACATTCAATAAGTAGTCTGCTGAGTATGGCTTAGTAATGTACTCAACCATTCCACTCTCTACACCTCTCATTCTATCACTTTTACCTGTTCTTGATGTCACTGCAATTAGAGGTAGATTTTTGTATTTGTTATACTTTTTAATCTCTGTTGCTAGTGAGTAACCATCCATTCTAGGCATCTCAATATCTACAAGCATTGCGTCAAAGAAGTGTTCTCCACCTTTTAGAATATTAAGCGCTTCCATTCCATCACTTGCTTCTATAAGTGTAATTCCTAATGGTTCTAAAGATTTTCTCATAATAGTTCTATCTGTTTTAGAGTCATCAACAATCATTACTTTATAGTCACTAGGTTTTGTCTTCTCAGCAGATACTGCTTCTGCTGACTCTGCATTAACAGAAGACTTCACACTCTTAGCCATCTGCATAAGTGAAGCGACATCAACAATCATAGTAACTCCACCATCACCTCTAATAGTTGCTCCCGCAATTCCCTCTATACCTTGTAGGTACTCTCCTAGAGATTTAATAACAATCTCCTCTTGACCAACAAGTGAATCTACAATTAAACCAATTTTACTATCTGCTAAGCCTAGCACAACTACATAAGCAAACTCACTACTATCAAACACACGCTCAACTTCAAAAATATCTCCAATATGAATTAGAGATAGCACCTCATCACGAAGTCTCATAACTGAGCGATTCTCAACTGTATAAATCTCATCTTTAGAGATTCTTACAGTCTCTAAAACTGATGCTAATGGAATAGCGTAATACTCCTCTTGAACACCAACTAAGAGAGCTTGAATAATTGCAAGAGTAAGAGGAATTTTCAACTTAATTGAAGTCCCTTTGCCAATTTCACTATCGACATCAATAATACCATTTAGCTTTTCAATATTTGTCTTAACAACATCCATTCCAACACCACGTCCTGAAACATTTGTAACAGTTGCGGCAGTTGAGAATCCAGGTTTGAAAATCAGATTAAACGCCTCTTTATCACTCATACTATCAGCCTCTTTTTCAGTGATAATATTTTTCTCTAAAGATTTATCTTTAAGCATTTGAGCGTTTAAACCTTTACCGTCATCGGTAATTTGAATAACAATTTGGTTACCCTCATTGTACGCTTTAAGTCCTATTGTTCCTGTCTCTGGCTTGCCTGCAGCTTTACGATCTTCTAAGCTTTCAACACCATGGTCACATGAGTTTCTAATAATATGTACAAGTGGATCACCAATCTCTTCAACGATTGATTTATCCAACTCTGTATCTTCACCTGAAATCTCTAACTCAATTTTTTTACTTAACTCACGAGATAGGTCACGAATCATACGAGGAAACTTATTGAAAACTTTTCCAACTGGTAGCATACGTGTTTTCATAACCGCAATTTGTAAATCTGTTGTAACAAGTGAAACAATAGAGACAACTTGGTTTAACTCTTCAAGAAACTCCTCTCCCTCATAACGCTCTTCAACATCTTCGTTAATTTTCATCAAACGGTTTTTACCTAAAACAAGCTCACCAATTAAGTTCATTAAATGGTCAAGTCTTTTTACATCAACACGAATTGTCTGCTCAACAGCTGCAACTTTTGGAGCTTCAGCAGCTTTTGCTGGTGCCTCTTTTTTAACTTCTGCTTTTGGTTGAGCAGCTGGTTTTGGTGCTGGAGGCGGTGGTGGCGGTGGTGGTGGCGGTGGTGGTGGCGGTGGAGCTTTTTCTGGCGATTCATCATTTACAACAGGAATTACAGGAACCTCTTCACCAGCGGCAATTTTTGCTTCTCTTTTTGCCTTATCACTACTTTGACGCTCTTGTAAAAGTCTCTCAATTTCAGCTTCTACTTCATCATCGCTCATATTTGAGTAATCTACATCTTCCTCTTCTGGTTCAGGCTCTTTGGCAACCTCTTCAACTTCTGCAACTGAGGGAGCAACTACCTCTGATACATCTTCACCTTTTGAAACAGCATCTAATCTAGCGACACACTCAGAAACATCTAATCCCTCATCGCTACTTGTGTCGCGAATTTTGTTCAAGAGTGCTTTCATTAAGTCAATTGACTCTAAGACGACATCCATAATATCTGGTGTTAAAACAAGTTCACTATGGCGCGCTTTATTTAAAACGTCCTCCATATGGTGAGTTAAGTGCGTTAATATATCAAAGTTTAAAAATGAGCTTGCACCCTTAACTGTATGAGCAACACGAAATATTCTATTTAAGAGATCTAAATCCTCTGGAGTATTCTCTAACTCCACTAAATCTTGATCTAACTGCTCTATTAACTCAAATGACTCAATTAAAAAGTCTTGTAGTATCTCTTGAAACTCATCCATTATTCACCCCCAATTTCATGTTCACGCACTACACGTGCAACTTCTTCATAAAAAGTATCTTTATCGAACTTAACCAAATAAGCCTCTCCACCAGCATCAAGCCCACGCATTTCACTAAATGAGTCACTAATTGATGAACTAAAAATAAGTGGTATCTCTTTAAATCTATTGTCCTCTTTAATGTTTCCAGAAAAATGAAAGCCATCCATTAGTGGCATCTCTACATCTGAGACAATAAGTTTTAATTTTGAACTCAAATTCTCGCCATGAGTTTCATAGAGCGATTCTAATGTTTTA
Source organism: Campylobacterota bacterium (assembly GCA_034658915.1). Classification (GTDB taxonomy): domain Bacteria; phylum Campylobacterota; class Campylobacteria; order Campylobacterales; family Sulfurimonadaceae; genus JAYEGD01. The sequence goes on from JAYEGD010000299.1 coordinate 3,368, forward strand.
AGACCCTCTACACCATCTTTTGCTTCAATTACATCAAAGCCCATAGCGCTCAACTCTTCATGAATAATTTTTCTAGCTGTTGCACTGTCATCTAAAAGAATGACTGTCCCAGTAAAGTTTGTAAACTCTGGTGGCAGTGATGAGTCAGCTGGAGTGTAGAGTCCTAACTCTTGAACAACGCTCTCTAAGTCTAAAATTAGTAAAACAGAGTCATTCTCAATCTTTGTTACACCTGTAATTTTAGATTGATCCAAACTACCTGTTCCACCCATAAAAGATGCTGGTTCTATATCTTTCCAATTAATTCTTCTGATGCGTTTTGCTTCATGAACCACAAAACCGATCATAATTCCATTAAACTCTGTAATGATGACACGAAGTTTGTTTTCAATATGTTCAGGAGGAGTAACACCCATCCATTGAGCTAAATTTACAACTGGAATTACTACCCCACGTAAATCAAAAATACCCTCAATAAATGTAGGAACACCTGGTAGCTCTGTTAATTTTGGAAGTCTAATAATCTCTTTTACTTTAGAGACATTAATCCCATAAATTCCCTCATAAACCTCGTTTTCTTCTTGTTTTAAGATACGAAAATCTACAAGTTCCATCTCGTTGTTTCCAACTTTTAGGACATCTTTTTTTTCAGTCAAAATCACTCCTTGTTTTAGAGATTTTACACACACTCTTCTTTTAAAAAAGTTTCACGATTTGAGGATTGTACAACAAAATATCTTTGATTACAAGCAAAAGCACCTATGTTTATATACTCAAAATTATTAAACTTAAAGCTTCTATTTTGATGGTAATGACCCTCAACTATGTAGTCACATGGTTCAAGCTTTACATGTAACGCTCTTTTTTCAATATGTTCTTTAAAATTTACGAACTCTTTACACTGCACTTTTTTACTCAAATGTTCATTCAGCTTATTAATTACAATATTATTAAATTTTTTGTTAATAAGTGCGAGTAGTGACATAACTAAATGTGAGCGTAAAATTGTTGTGAATATTGTATATTGTAAATCTGAGTTATTATCTCCGTGAGATAGATAGACTCTCTTTTTATTACATGTAAAGAGCATTGGTTGATTTTGGATTGAGATAGTTTTAATGGAGCTATCTTTAAAAATCATATCTAAATTAAAGTCATGATTTCCCTCAAAATAGATAACTTCAACAGTTTTAGAGATTAAAAAAAGTCTCTTGATTGCTTCCATATTCTCTACATGTGTAACTTCTACTTCTCCAAAAAGTAGATCAAAAATATCACCTAGTAAAATGAGTTGAGATGTGACTATTTTAGAGCTTAAGATGTCATCCAAAAGAGTTAAGAACTCTCTATGGTTTTTGTCATAATGAACATCACCAACTATTATGGCACTCTCAAGAAGTTTATGGGACATACGCAATAAATGGAACAGATTCGCTCTCATCTATGCCCATCATCAAGTTTGCATTAACCAAAGCTTGAGATGATGCACCACGAAGAAGATTATCTATTGCTGAAGATACGAACAATACACCATCTTTACATGTAGCAAATATATCACAATAGTTAGTTCCACCTACACTTTTAATATCTACAGGAGTCTGCCTAATGCGAACGAATGGTTCATTAATGTAATACTCTTTTAAAATCTCTATTGCATCAATATCTTTTTCTACACTCATATAAATAGAGCATAGCATTCCCCTTGTTGTAGGTAAAAGATGAGGAACAAAAGATATTTTACTCTCACTCATATTGACATATTGAGCAATCTCTGGAGCATGGCGATGAGTTAATGCAGCGTAAGCGTGATGATTTTCATTTATACTAACATAGTGTGTCTTTTCAGAGCATTTTTTCCCTGCTCCACTAACTCCACTCTTTGCATCAATAATAATTTGAGTATCTTTTTTCATATAGTTTAAAAATGGTTGTATAGCTAAAATTGAAGCTGTTGGATAGCACCCAGGATTAGCAACAAGCACAGATGATGCTATCTCTTCTCTAAACAACTCAGGAAGACCATAAACAGATTTTTGCAAATTTGGCTTATCTACATGTAAACAGTAGTGCTTCTCATAAGTATCTAACTCTAATCTATAATCTGCTGATAAATCTACTATTTTAACATCATACTCACTCAACTCTTTTACATAATTCATAGAGACTTGATGAGGAAGTGCTAAAAAAAGAAGTTCACACTTTAAAGCAGCTTCTGAGGCACTAAAAGCTTCAATATCGCACTCAAAAACTTCACTTAAAGATGGATGCAGTCTGCTTAATTTTACTCCACCCTCAGTAGTAGCAACGTAAGATATCTTGAAATATTTATGATTAATTAGAAGTTTTAGTAGCTCTAATCCAGTGTAACCACTAGCTCCAACAATACCAACATTAATGTGATTCAAAAATAATCTCCTTGTAAGAGACCTCTAAAACTTCAAACTCTTTAACTCCCATTGGAAGTTTAGCTTTAAACTCATCTCCCTCCTCTTTACCTAAGAGCTGTTTAGCCAAAGGCGAATGAAAAGAGATTAACCCAATAGCTGGATTAGACTCACAAGCACCTACAATTGTATAGCTTATCTCTTCATCACTTTCCAAATCACAAAGCAGTATAGTTGATCCAAAACTCACTTTAGCATGAGCTAAAGATGATGGATCAACTAAAGTAGCAGAGCCAATTATAGAGGTTAACTCATTTAATCTCTCATCAATATTTACCTGTCTCTCTTTTGCCGCATGATATTCAGCATTCTCTTTTAAATCACCGTGTTCTAGCGCCTCTTCAATAGCTTTAGTATTTTGTGGACGCTCAACAAGTTTTAAATGGTTAAGCTCATCTTGTAATTTTTGATACCCATATAGTGTCATAGGTTGTTTCTCTTCTTGCATAATAGCCTCTAAATTTTTTAAGAAAGTATATCATAAAAAAATAGCTTAATTGTAATAGAAATAATACATTCTTAAAAAATTATTTAAAAGTAAAATTAATTAATAGCTATTTTATTTTATTTAGAATATAATTATATTCTAAATTTAATATAGGAAGTCTCATGAATAAAAAAGTAATTAGAATGGCTGGAGCATTTTTGCTTTCAACATCACTCTATGGACAAACAATAAGCTTAAATGGTGGCTGGCAACTTCTTGGTGCAACAGAAGATATTAATGTGTCAACGTTTAGTGATGGATGCGCTCAATACTTATGGAAGTATGATGCTCCTAGCTGGAAACTAGCCGTTGTTAATGGTGGTAGCTACACTTATAATGGTGAAACATTTAGTGACATAAAAAAAGGTGATGGGTTTTGGGTAAAGAGCGTCTCTAGCAGTGGCTCTTGTGTTGTAGATACAAACTCAATAAGAGTTGATCCAGAGGTTACTCCAGAAAATACAGTTATATTAAAAACTTTAATAGATTATAATGATGATGGATATTATGATTTCAACAGTACAATATCTTACATACTAAATGAAAAAAATCAACCCATAGGCTTTAATGATGGCTATTTCACATACACTTTTTCGTATGACGATAGTGGCAACATGAAGACTCAATCAATGGAAGATGAAAGTCCAGATATTAATGGCAATGGAAAGCCTGATTATGCTTACTATGCTAACAAAACATTTAATTATGATAGCAGTGGAAATATGACAACTTTTTCTTCAAAAAGCACTAATGTTTATGATGGTAATGTAACTTCAATTGACGAGATTTTAAATACATACAGCTATGACACTAATGGTAATATGTTGAGTAGTTCATCTACAGATGAGAGCGATAGAAATGCTGATGGAACTGTTGACTATTTATATAAATACTCTGCTACATACAGCTATGACACTAATGGTAATGCGTTGAGTAGTTCAACTACATCTGAGAGCGATAGTGGCGCTGATGGAACTGTTGACTCTTTATATAAATCCTCTGGTACATA
>JAYEGD010000300.1:0-7272 GCA_034658915.1 Campylobacterota bacterium
TTTAAAAGATTCATCTTCTGCGTTGAACTTCACTTAACGATGCTAGCATCGCCAAGCAAAGTTCGCCTTGAATCTAAACCTTTTAAATGTTGTTGAATATGTCATCTATTATGGTCAGGCACTTAATGTTGTAATTATATCATTTTAATATTACAATTTCTTATTATTTGCCATTAAATTTACTTAAATATAATAAAATTACTTTCTAACACACTCAAAACTCTTTGTTGCCATAATAGCTGCCATAATAATAGGGTATGAAGTTGGTGCTGCTGTTAGCATTGGTTGTGTTGCTACTTGCATAGACATTACTTTGTAAATGTCAAAATGAGACTCAATAATTAGACCAAGCAGATTAATCATCTCTCCTGTCTCATTTCCACCTACTACTTGTCCACCAATTATCTGTCCACCGTTTCTCATAGCAATTAATTTAACAAACTGTTTTTGAGCACCAGGAATAGTTCCAGGATGACGATTAAGTCCACCGTACGAGCCAACAACTACATCAATGTTAGCCTCTTTTGCTTGCTCTTCAGTTACACCAGCAGATGAGAAAGCAGTAGTCCCAATCATAGTTGAAAAGATTGAAATTGTTCCACTAAAACCTTTTAAATACTCTATTCCAAATAGTGAGTTTCCAGCTGCCCTACCCTCAGCAGCAGATGTAGATGCTAACATAACTTTAGATTGCTCTTTTGTAATAAAGTCACGTCTTGCATTACAATCTCCTACTGAAAAAATATCATGATTTGCAGTTCTCATATACTCATCAACCCAGATACCACCATAATGACCTAATGAAATCCCAACACGTTTTGCTAAATCTGTATTTGGTTGATAGCCTGTTGCTAAAACTACTACATCAGTATCAATCACTTTACCACTTTTTACTTTTACTGCATTTGCAATATTATCGCCATTTTTGTCTATTATCTCTACAACTCTGTCATCTCCTATGTAGGTAATTCCAGCTTTAAGCATTAACTCTTCTGCTTCTATTGCAAGCTCTGTGTCAAAAGCATTTTTCAAAATATGCTTACTTCCACCAATTACAGTTACATTTTTACCAGTTTCAGCGTACTCCATAGCCATCTCAATACCAATAAAGCCAGTTCCAACAATAACAATATTCTGTTTTGTATCAGAGTAAGCTTTTAGTTTATCAATTAAGAGTTTATTTTTAGGAATTGTAAAAACACCATCAAGAGTTAATGAACTTTTTAAAGAGTCATGAACAAATGGACGAGAGCCTGTAGCAAAGATTAATTTGTCAAACTCTATCTCATTTTCATCAGAGTAAGCAATTTTTTTATCTATATTAATATCTTTTACTTCTCCTAAAAGAGTAGAAATTCCCATCTCACTAGCCATTCCACAATTTGCAACATTTTTTTCACTACTACCTAGTGTCTTTCCAAAAATATATGGAATTGCACAAGGAACAAGTTGCTTCTCATACTCACGAATAACTAATATCTCTTTTTCAGGATAGCTCATTTTAGCAGTAACTGCGGCAACACCACCAGCTGGTCCACCACCAATTACTAATACATCACATTTAACAACATCTTTACTCATTTTTTACCTTCAAATTAATTTTTGATACTCTATCTAAATATTATTACAATAAAGATACCGATGGCTTTCCAAAGTGATAGCCTTGTGAGTAATCTATACCAAACTCTTTAACTTTGGTTAGTATTGCATCATCTTCTACAAATTCAGCTATTGTTTTCATATTCATTTTTTTAGCAAAATCTACTACAACAGAGACTACCATTTGAGCTTCGTATGATGTGACAATATTTTTTATAATTGAGCCATCAATTTTGATAAAGTCTGCTTTTATTTTCATTAAATATTCAAAGTTACTATACCCTGTTCCAAAGTCATCTATTGCTATTTTGCAACCATAAGATTTAATTTTTTCAATAAAAATGGCTATCTCATCAAAATTTTCTATTGATTCTGACTCTACAATTTCAAAAACAACTTTTGAGCCTATTTTGTACAAATTTAGCATTATGTAGATATATTTTTTAATATCTTCATTTAAAATATCTTCAATAGTTAAATTTACAGAAAATTCTACATCTTTATCTTTAAACATCTCAAAAGATTTTTCTATCATTATTTTTGTAATTTTTGTGTAGTGCTTACTCTTTTTTGAAATTTCTAAAAAGAAGTATGGAGTTATTAGCTTATCATCATCTTTAAGTCTAACAAGAGACTCATACTTCTCAAATGCACTGTTGTTATTGTTAACAATAGGTTGAAATACAGGGACAATATTGTCATCTTCAATAGCTTTCTTTATCTTTTTTGACCATATCATATTGTTTTCATACTCGTCATTTAAAGATATAGTGTCACTATATACAACAATATTTTTATTCTCTTTTTTTGCTACTTTTAGTGCCATATCTGCTGTTTGCATAAGCTTGCTTTTATCTTCAAAAGATATTGCGGTGCTTAAATTTAAAAATATCTCATCCTCATCTAGCAATATAGATGCAGTAGCTACTTGAGATGTAATGGTTTTAATCTTTTGTAAAAATCCACTTTTTGATGTTTTTTTGTTAAAAACAACATACTCATCACCTTGAAGATGGTAGAGTTCACAATTTAAATGCTGAATAATATTTTCAATAACAACTCCTAACTCTTTTATAACCCTGTCACCTTTTTGATGTCCATAAAAGTCGTTAATTTGAGAAAACCCATCTATATTTAAAATTGCAAGAGCTGGTTTTGTACTAGTTTGAATATCATTATTCAGTTTATATCTATTTCCATATCCTGTGAGTGTATCTGTATTTGCTGCACTATCAAGTCTCTCTTTTTGTAGTACCATTTTTGTAATATCATGTCTAACTGCTACATATTCAGTAATCTCACTGTTTTCATCTAAAATTGGTAAAATAGATATATCTACCCAATAGTCACTATTTTTACCTCTATTTTGCAAAACACCTTTCCATACTTTTTTAGATTTAATTGTTTTCCACAAATCTTCAAAAGTCTCTTTTTTTGATGAGTAGTGCCTTAAAAAACTGTGTGGCTTTCCAACTATTTCTTCTTTGCTGTAGCCTGAAACTTTGCAAAAATTATCATTTACATAAGTAATGTTACCATTCAAATCAGATCTACTTAAAATACTTGACTCATCTATGGCTAATTTGTAGCTTTGTAAAAATGCTGTACTTTTTAGTAGCTCACTATTTTGTAAAGCGTACTCATTTTCAAGCTCTTTTAATTCACTAATATTTGTTATATAACCTACATAATGAGTAATGTCACCATTGGAATTTCTAATGATTTGTGTTGTATCTTGTATCCATTTGTAATCACCATTTTTACACTTCAATCTATATGGTTTATGCTCAAAGCTGGTATCATTAAATTTTGAAGCAACAGTTACCTCTTGAAAAACTCTACTAGCGTCCTCACTATGAATTAAACTAGCGTACTGCAAGCTATCAGATAAAAAGTCATCTCTATTATGACCATAAATTCTCTCAATATTTTCAGAGACTATTAAAATAGGCCAGTTCTCTTTGTTTTCCCAAATAAAAACAACAACAGGACCAACTCTAAAGAGCTCACTATTAATAACATTTACATATTTTTCTAACTCATAAACCACACTAATCTACTTAAAACTTGTCTTAATCATCATACGTCTAAGGTACGCTATTTTACTCTGAAGTGGTAAATCTTTTGGGCAAACATCTTCACAACCCAACAGTGTCATACAGCCAAACACACCATCTTCATTACCGACTAACTCATAGTAATCTTTCTCATCTCTTTTATCTCTCGGATCTAAATGGTACCTTGCTACTTTATTTAATCCAACTGCACCTACAAAGTCTGGTTTCATCTGTATAGTTCCACACCCAGCAACACAACATCCACACTCTACGCATCTATCTAGTTCGTAAATTTCATCTGCCAAATCTGGCTCCATCTTCTCTTCTAGCTTATCTACATGTAACTCACTCTCTTTGTCATGAATCCACGTCTCTAACCTCTCGTTTAGACCTCTCATCCACTCACCTGTATTTATAGATAAATCTCCAATGAGTTTAAATAGTGGCAAAGGAGCTAATGTAATGTGCTCATCTAGTTTTGATGTTAGTGTTCTACATGCAAGTGTTGGGCGACCATTTACTAACATTGAGCAACTTCCACATATTCCTGCACGACAAACAAAGTCAAATTTTAGTGCATTGTCGTGGTGTTCTCTAATCTCGTTTAAGACAATAAAAAGAGTCATTCCATCTGCTTCTTCTATCTCAAATCTCTCCATATGTGGAAAGTCATTTTTATCGTGTGGATCAAAACGTAAAATATCTATTTTTAAAACTCTTGGCGTGCGTTCTGTACTCATACATTCTCTCCTAAACGCTCATTTATTCCTCTATATTTAGATGGTAGTTTATCTAAATATGGCATAAGTGCATTTTGTATCTCAAATCTTGATGCACCATCTTTGCTTAGTTTTTCTACAATTGTATCTACTGTGCTTTGTCTTACTTTTGTCTCATGATTATGATTTGTTAAATCTTTTCCATAACCTCTAAATCCAGGAGGTAACTCCATGGAAGATATCTCAATAGGCTCATAATCTACTGTTGGTAGAGTTTGATTCTCATCTTCCCATGAGGTAATTGTTCTTTTTAACCAATTCTCATCATCACGACTAACAAAATCTTCTCTTGAGTGAGCTCCTCTACTCTCTGTTCTAAGTAGTGCTCCATAGGCTACTGTAAGTGCAACTTTTAACATTTTTTGTGTTCTATATGCATTTACTAATGCAGGGTTGGCAGCTCTACTTTTTGAGCGAAAAACCTCTATGTTTTTTGAACGTTTAAGTAGCTCTTCTAGCTCATCAACTGCCTCTTGTAAATCTTTACCATTTCTAAAAATTCCCACTTTATCCATCATAATCTCTTCCATTCTTCTTCTAAGAACGTAAGCATCTTCGCCATTTTCTTTAGTTAAAAGAGACTCTAACTTCTCTTTCTCACGGTTTAAAAAGAACTCAATTTTAGATGAGTGAATATGCATAGAACTACTATGAGAGTCACAAAAATCTGAAATATACTCAGCTACTAACATACCAGAAACAACAGTTTCACTTACAGAGTTTCCACCAAGACGGTTAAAACCATGCAGATCCCAACAAGCTGCCTCTCCACATGAATAGAGACCTTTCATAGTTTGAGACTCTCCTGTATATTTTGTTCTAATTCCACCCATTGAGTAGTGTTGAGTTGGACGAACAGGAATCCACTCTTTTGATGGGTCTATTCCTAAAAAGTTTTCACATATCTCTTTTACTTCACGAAGGTTTTTATCTATATGCTCTTTTCCTAAAATGGTAATATCTAACCATAAATGATCCCCATAGCGAGACTTAACACCCTTGCCTTTTCGCATATGCTCTGTCATTCTACGGCTCACAACATCACGAGATGCAAGCTCTTTTTTCTCAGGCTCATAGTCTGGCATAAAACGGTAGCCATCTTTGTCAAGAAGTAGTCCACCGTCTCCTCTACAACCCTCTGTTGTTAATATTCCAACAGGAACAATAGCAGTTGGATGAAACTGAATTGCTTCCATATTTCCAAGCGTTGCGACACCACTCTCTAGTGCAATCGCTTGACCTATTCCTTGACAAATAATAGCATTAGTAGATACACTGTAAATTCTTCCATAACCACCCGTTGCAACTGTTGTGGCTTTTGAAACATAAGCGGTAAGCTCTCCACTCATTAAGTTTCTTGACACTGCACCATAGCATCTGCCATCATCATGAATTAGTGCAATTGCTTCTTGACGTTCATGAATTTCTACTTTATCTTCATGCGCTTTATTATCCATAGCAAAAAGCATACTGTGACCTGTTCCATCTGAAGTGTAACAAGTTCTCCACTTTTTTGTTCCACCAAAATCACGAGCAGTAATTAGACCATGGGCTTCATCTTTTTCACTGATTGTCACTTTTTTAGCATTAATTATTGAGTTATGCTCACCTCTATGAACTCTTGTCCATGGAACTCCCCAAGCAGCTAACTCACGAATTGCTTTTGGTGCGCAGTGAACAAACATTCTTGCTACATCTTGATCTGCTCCCCAGTCACTTCCTCTAATGGTATCTCCAAAGTGAACATCTTCATTGTCACCCTCGCCCATTTTACAATTTGCAAGTGAAGCTTGCATTCCACCTTGCGCAGCTGCTGAGTGTGAGCGTTTTGGTGGAACAAGTGTTAAAATAACAGCGTCATGACCTCTCTCTTTTACACCAGTTGCAACTCTTAAACCAGCTAATCCACCACCAATAATTAAGACATCTGTATATATTATTTTCATTTATGCTCACCTACATGTATAGTTTTAGATTTATACTTAACACCATCACTAAAGTCATGAGTGTAACCAATGTAGGTATATTTTGCTAATGCTCCTAAACCTAAAACAAGGTAAATAGCAATAAAAGCTTTCATTAAAAACTTAAATCTTTTACGAGTTACTGCACTATTTTTACCCTCTAAAAAACCCCACTTCATAGCAAGACGATAAAGTCCAATAAATGCATGAGAGACAACAGCAATTAATAACATAAAATACAGAGGTCCCATTAGCTCATCTACAACTCTATAAGAACTTGCATATGGACCAATGTTTGAGGGTTGACTCATCATAATGTACAGATGAACAGAACCAATAAAAAACATCATGAAACCAGTTACAATTTGAATTACCCATAAAGAGCTATCTTCATGTTTCATTCTTGTAGTATGCTCTTTCATAATTTTGTACTGCTTGTAATTAGATGGAAATTTTCTTATAGCAATAGCAGCATGAAGCACAAAAACTACAGAAATTGCAGCTGCTAAAAATGAGATTATTCCAGGGTATGTCTCCCCAAAAAAGTAGTACCCCTCAAACATAATTGTTACTTTATACATCAACTCTTTACTAACTAAAATTGATGACTCAAAAACAATATGACCCATAATAAACAGAGCTAAAATAAGACCTGTGGTGCTTTGTATTAAATCCAGTCTGGCTGGTGTTTTATCTATTTTTTTACTCATTAACTCTCCTGCTTTTACCTATTTTAATACTTTTATATTAAGTGCCTGACCATAATAGATGACATATTCAACAACATTTAAAAGGTTTAGATTCAAGGCGAACTTTGCTTGGCGATGCTAGCATCGTTAAGTGAAGTTCAACGCAGAAGATGAATCTTTTAAA
>JAYEGD010000301.1:0-7245 GCA_034658915.1 Campylobacterota bacterium
AGATAAGCTACAATCTGCTTCGTTAAAACCTCTTGTGGCACAATAAGTGCAACTGCGAGATTTTGCCTCACAGCTTATAGCTTCTCTTTTCATTGAATATGTCATCTATTATGGTCAGGCACTTATTTACTAAAAGCGTCAATAGCTTTAGAGAGAGTTAGGAAAAAGCCCATCATTCCCATAAGTAAGAGCATATTTTTGTTAAGTGCTTTTTGAATGGTGTGCTCTATTTTTTCATTTAGCAAATCAAATTTAGCCTCAGTAAACTTACTCTCAAGTGCTTTTACGCTATCTGTTACATCGTTTAGTTTTTGGTCTAGGTGGTTTATGTGGTTATACTGGCTTTTTAGTAGTAGTAGTGTGTTTATATCTTCTTGTGTTAAGCCCTCGCCATTACTAAACTTTTTTTCTATCTCTTTTGCTTTTGGTGTAATCATCTCTATGAGCATATCATCAACTCTTGTCTCATTCATATGAATCCCTTCGTTTCATAAGCGTATTATAGCTAATACTTTATTGATATTGATTTTTTTATGGGTAAATGAAAGATTTAATAAACTAAGTTTTTTAAGATTAGAGCTATGATTAAGTAATTTTTGCTAAAATCTTACACCAAAAATGTTAAGGATATGAAATTGAAATTTTCACAAGCATATATTCCAACGAGTAAAGAAGCTCCTAGTGATGCTACTTTACCATCACATATTTTTTTAGATAGAGCTGGTTTTGTAACGCAAGTTGCAGCTGGACTTTACAACTTTTTACCACTTGGGAAGAGAGTTTTAAGAAAAATTGAGACAATAGTTAATGAAGAGATGTCAAACTGTGGCGCTCAAGAAGTAGATTTAAGCTTTGTAACTCCTGCTGCTCTTTGGCAAGAGAGTGGAAGAATTGAGAAGTTTGGAAAAGAGCTTTTAAAATTTAAAGATAGAAAAGAGAATCTTTTTGTTTTAGGACCAACACATGAAGAGATGATGGTTGATTTAGTTAAAAATAGAGTAACAAGCTACAAACAGCTTCCACTTAATCTATACCAAATAAAGACAAAATTTAGAGATGAGGCTCGTCCACGTTTTGGTCTAATGAGAGGTCGTGAATTTGTTATGAAAGATGGTTATAGCTTTCACTCAAGTCAAGAAGATTTAGACGCAGAATTTGACTCAATGCAAGATGCATATAGACGTATTTTACAAAGATTAGGACTAGAGTTTAGAGTAGTAGATGCTAATAGTGGTGCAATTGGTGGAAGTGGTTCAAAAGAGTTAATGGTTATTGCTAATAGTGGTGAAGATACTATTGCAATTTGTAGCGAGTGCGAATATGGTGCAAATATTGAAGCAGCTACAAGAGGCAAAAGAGAGAGTATCCCAGAGCCTATGGAAGCTGAATTTAACAAGTTTAAAACACCAAATGTAAAAAGCATAGAGGAGTTGAGTAAGTTTTTTTATGTTGATTCATACTACACAGTAAAAACAGTAGTCAAAAAAGTAATTTATGATGATTGCACAAAAGTTGCACTCTTTTTTCTAAGAGGTAGCGACAATTTACAAGAGACAAAAGCGATTAATGCACTAGAAGCACTTGATATGGAAGATGTTAGTGAATATGAGCTAAAAGAGTTAGGATTAGTTGCTGGTTTTATGGGTCCACTTGACATAACTGGTGTTGATGTAGTGTTAGACTCTGAACTTGAAAATGCGACAAGTATGATTTGTGGTGCAAATGAGCTAGATTACCACTACGTTAATGTAGATATGAGTGTAATTAAAGATGGATATTTTAAAGATATTGCTGAAGTAAATGAGAAAGATAGTTGCCCATGTTGTGAAAATGGAAAATTATCATTTACAAAAGGGATTGAAGTTGGTCATATTTTTAAACTAGGAACAACTTACTCTAAAGCATTAGATGCTAACTTTTTAGATGAAAATGGCTCATCAAAACCTTTTATTATGGGAACGTATGGAATGGGGGTTAGTCGTTTAGTTGCTGCAACCATAGAGCAACATCATGATGATAAGGGGTGTATTTGGACTAAAGAGACTGCACCATACACAGTAAATGTAATGATTTCAAACATTAAAGATGAGGAGCAAAACTCATTTGGTCATGCAATTTATGAAGAGTTAAAAGCTCTACATGTAGATGTTATTTTAGATGATAGAAAAGAGCGTTTTGGATTTAAAATGAAAGATGCAGAACTAATTGGTTTTCCTTACACTATAGTTGTAGGAAAAGAGTTAGTAAATGGAAATGTACAAATTTTTGAGAGAAAAACTCAAGAGAAACAGACTGTTGCTAAAGATGAGGTAATGGCTAAAATTAAGGAGTTAATTAAATGATATATTTTTTAGTTTATCTATTTTTAGAGGTAATTGTTAGTGTTCAAATTTCATCTGCAATTGGCGGTATTTGGACATTTGTAGAGTTGCTTGTAAGTGCATTTATTGGGTTTACTATTTTAGTTAATTTTAGAACAACTTTGGCTCAAAATTTTCAAGCAGTTGCATCTAACTGTATGAGCTTAGATGAGTTTCAAAAGTTAAATCTTTTTACTTTGCTTGGTGCAATACTTCTTATTTTACCAGGATTTTTAAGTGACATAATAGGCATTTTACTTCAGTTTTCTGTATTTACAGATATGTTGGTAGTTAAGTACAATATGAAAAAAAATGGCTCTACATGTAGTGTAGATAAATCAAACAACATAAAGGATAAAAAGAATGAAACAGTTATTGACGTCGAAGTTATTTCTGAGCACAGCTCTAATCGCTAATGTCTATGCATCAACAAGTAGTGATGTAGTTAAATTTTTAAAAGATGGAATTAGTAAAAATAATAATATTAAAGATTTACAACTGAAAGTTGTAAGCAAAGAACCACTAGAAAATTCAAAAATTTGGGATGCTTATATTATTGAGATGAGTGCAAAAGCATATACTCCACAAGGTGTAAAAGATATTAGTACAAGAAATATATATTTTGTAAATGGTGACTATATTACAACTGATTTGACTAATATGAAGACAAAGAAAAATATGATGAGCGTTGTAACTCCAAAGTTTGAAAAATCATTTTATAAAAAAGATAACTTAATTTACGGAAATGCTAATGCTACTCATAAAGTGGCTATTTTTTCAGATCCATTATGCCCATTTTGTGTAGATTATGTGCCAGAAGCACTTAAATATTTGAAAAAATATCCAAAAAGTTTTGCAGTATATTATTACGATTTTCCATTAACTCAAATTCATCCTGCATCAAATACAATTATTAAAGCTGCTATTGTTGCAACTACTCAAGGTGTAAAAGATGTAACTATTAAAATGTATGATATATTTGCTACAAATTTAAATGAGAGAGAGACAAACACTCAAAAAATTCTCGATGTATTTAACAAAAAAGTAGGCTCAAAAGTTACACTAAAAGATATTGAGCAGCCATACGTTGCTGCTCATATGAGTTCAGATGCAAAAATTGCATCTATTATGATGGTAAGAGGAACACCATCCATCTTCTTTGATGGTGTAAAAGACAACACAAGAGAAGCATTTAAAAAAGTTAAGGTTATTAAGTAATGAAAAAATTAATTATTGCAACACGTGGAAGCAAACTGGCTCTTTGGCAATCAAATCATATTAAATCTCTTTTAGAGTCACACCATAAAGGTCTTGAAGTTGAGCTAAAAATTGTTATTACAACAGGAGATAGAATTCAAGATGTATCTTTAAGCAAAATAGGTGGAAAAGGTCTATTTTTAAAAGAGATAGAAGAAGCGATGTTAAAAGGCGAAGCTCACATTGCAGTTCACTCTTTAAAAGATGTTCCAACTCAAATGCCAGATGGTCTATTATTAGCAGCTATTCCAGAGCGTGAAGATGTTAGAGATGCACTTTTAAGTGAGAAATATGAAGATATAGAGTCACTTCCTAAACAAGCAGTTGTAGGAACATCTTCACTAAGAAGAAAGATGCAAATTTTACGTCAACGTCCAGATTTAATCATAAAAGATTTAAGAGGAAACGTAGATACAAGAATTAGAAAACTAAAAGAGGGTGAATTTGATGCAATAATTCTTGCATCAGCAGGAATTAACCGTCTTGGTTTAAGCGATAGTGTTAAATATTTCTACCCAATATCTCTACATGAAATGCTTCCTGCTATGGGGCAAGGAGCATTAGGAATTGAGGCTATTGAGAGTGATGAGGTTCTGAAACTAATTGAGTGTTTAGAAGACCCATTAAGTAGAATAGAGACAACAGTTGAGAGAGCTTTTGTTGATATGCTAGAGGGTGGTTGTCAAGTGCCAATTGGTGTTAGTGCAACTGTTTTAGAGAATGAAAAAGAGGTGCTGATTCAGTCTGTATTAGGACTTCCTAATGGTAATGAAATTTTGAGTGAAACTAAACTAACATCTATTGATGAGTTTAAAACAAGTGGAACGCAGATGGCTGAGAGATTGATAGCTAAGGGTGCAAAAGAGTTGCTAATTCGTGCAGAAGAGATGGCTAATTTACCACAACAACCATAGATTAAGTTGTGGGATTTAAAGAATATAATGTATAATTTTAAAAATATTAAAAATAGGAAAGTAAAATGTTTGGATTTGGTAAAAAAGAGTTAAAAACTTACGAGTATTCAGCTGAGGAGATGGCACAGTTTCAATGGGCTAAAATGACAACTAGCAAAGGTGTTATGTGGATTAAGCTTTATGGTGATGAGACACCAAATACTGTTGCTAACTTTGCAACATTAATTAATGATGGTTTTTACAATGGTCTTAGTTTTCATAGAGTAATCCCTGGTTTTATGGCTCAAGGTGGTTGTCCACTTGGAACTGGAACTGGTGGACCTGATTGGGCTATTCCATGTGAAACTGCTCTAAATAAAACTAACCATGCAAAGGGTTCTTTGTCTATGGCTCACGCTGGACCTAACACTGGTGGTAGTCAATTTTTCATCTGTTTTGTTCCATGTCCACATCTTGATGGTGTTCACACTGTTTTTGGTGGAATTGAAGAAGATGACGCTGATTCTATGGCAGTTCTTGACTCAATAGAGGGACAAGATGAGATAGAAAAAGTAGAAGTTCTAGCTTCAAGAGATTAATTTCTCTTGCTAGTTCATATCTGCTGTAGTGTAGATTCTCACTTCTTTTTAGAAAAACTTCAAAATGATTTCCCCAATGAAAAATTAATAGGCTTTTTTTACGACCCAAATATACACCCATATTCAGAGTACAAATTAAGACTTCTTGATGTTAAAAGAAGTTGCGATAGCTTAGGAATTGAGCTTCTTGAGGGAGAGTATGATTTTGAAACATGGCTTGATTTAACAAGAGGTTTAGAAAAAGAGCCAGAAAAAGGAAAAAGGTGTGAACTCTGTTTTGATCTAAGATTTGAAGTTAGTGCAAAAAAAGCTTTAGAGTTAGGTGAAAACAAAATTACAACTACACTTTTAGTTAGCCCTCTAAAATCTCAAACACAACTTCAAAAAAGTGGCAATAAGTTTTTCGAGCAGTATGGTGTAGAGTTTATTTTTGTAGATTACAGAACATTTGGTGGCTCAAACCTACAATCTGTTGTCTCAAAAGAGAAAAAATTATACAGACAAGATTATTGTGGATGTATGTATGGCTTAACTAACCAAAGAGAGGCACAAAATATCTTTTTAGATGAGATGATTTCTCCAATTAACAGACAACTTTTACCAGCGTCAATTGAGCATAGATTAGAAATTTACTCAAAACGCATAGAGCTAGAAAAAAGTGGAGTTGATTACCACATAAAAAAAGAGAAGTTTCTTAACTACAGACTACTGAACTTTAAATTTTATGATGGAAAAAAACAGATTTTAGAGGCATATTTATTAAACTACTCAACACTAAAAAGAGGCAAAGCGCAAGGACGAATTGAGACTACATGTAGTGGTGTCTCATACTTAAACCGCGAAGAGGTAAAACTCATAACAGTAGAGCATTTTAATACACTTGCGAACACTTCATTTAAAGAGACAAAAGAGCTTACATGTAGTCCAATTTCATTTGAAGATGAACTACATGTAAGAGCAAAAATAGCACAAAGTTTTTATGACTTATCGCCAATTATTGTAGTAGATTCCATACCTAAAAACAAAATTACCATTGAGATAGATTCTAAAGTTTATGAAGATGTAAAAGAGACTATTTTAGAGGTATAGTAATGCTAAATTGTACTCCTGTTGTTTTATCATCAGAGTATATATTTCTTGCTTCTATTGTTCCATCAAAATGCTCTTTTATAATTATTTGTACAATATATAACCCTAAACCCGTTCCACCACTTTTAGATTTTGTTGTAAAATAGGCATCAAATATATTCTCAATATCAGCTTGCAAAATTCCACCTGCATTATCTTCTATCTCAATTATTACATTTTCATCTTTATCATAAGTTCTAATCATAATTTTTCTATTTTCAATACTGTTTATATCAAACGCATCTTTTGAGTTATTTAGTAAATTGATAAATACTTGCATAAGCTCAGAGTTTGAAATATATAGCTCTATATCACTATTATACTCTTTTATCAATTCTATGTTATGATTTGATAAACTCTTATTTACTATTGCTATGGAGTTCTCTATTGCGTTTTTAATATTATCTTCTACTTTTTTATTGTCTGAGTGTAAAAAATCTCTAAAAGTTTCAATAGTTTTACTTAAATATTCTACTTGATTTAGAGTTTCATTGGCACTATTTCTTATTTGATCATTTGTAACACTCTCCTCTAACTCTAATGAAGCTAACTCATTACTAGAAAGCATTGAAATAATTGACAAAGGCTGTCTGAATTGATGTGCTATCAACCCTATCATCTCACCCATCATTGCTGCTTTTGATTGGGATAAGAGTATCTCTTTTTGTTTTTCCAATACAATTTGAGTATTTTTAAGATTAGTAATATCTAGCATTGTCCCCTCAACTAGACTCTTTTCACTGTTTAATTTTTCTCTGCAATGTATCCATGAGATTGAGCCATCTTTTTTTATAACTCTGTAGGCAATATCATGTTTATAGTTTGAATCTTTTTTTGCTTTTTGTAATGAAGCAACTACTTTTTCAACATCTTCAGGATGTACTTTTTGTCTTAATGTTAATAAATTGAGACTATTTTCATGACCAACTAAGTCGAACATTTTTAAAATCTCTTTAGAGCAAGTTATGGTATCACTCTCAATATCTACTCTCCAGTGTCCAATTTTTG
>JAYEGD010000302.1:0-7204 GCA_034658915.1 Campylobacterota bacterium
CAATAATTGACGATGGCTTTAACCTAAAACATGAAGATTTAAAAGGTTTACATGTAAGCTTTGAGTATGATGCAACATCTAAAAATATGAGTACAGAGCCAAAATATAGTATAGATTTTCATGGTACTTTAGTTGCTGGTGTAATCTTTGGACGCAGAAACAGTTTCGGAGTTGATGGCATTGCACCGCAAGCCAAACTCATTGCAATTAGACAGACTACTAACCTAACATCAGATGTTATTTTGGCATTTACAGTAGCCTCATTAGCATCAGCTGACATAATAAATTGTAGTTGGAACTCACCTATGTTGCTAGAGCCAATTTATGACACTATTGTAAATATTGCAAAAAATGGAAGAGATGGTAAGGGTGTTGCAGTTGTTTTTTCAGCAGGAAATAGTAGCTCATTTTTAGAGGTTAATTCAAGTGAGAGTGCAATTGAAGAGGTTATAACAGTTGGCGCGTCACAAAAGTACAGTAACTATGGTGATGTAGTAGATATTATTTTAAAAAGTGGAATAAAAAGCACATATAAAAATGGCTATGAAAATTTTAGTGGAACATCTGCAACTGCTTCAATGGTTAGCGGATTACTTGCATTAGAGATGGAGCAAAATAGAAGTTTACATGTAAGCGATTTATTAGAAAATTTAAAGAAGAGATTAAAAAGTAATGAGTAAAGATTAGATATTTTAGATGTAAGTCGGTTTCTTTTTCGATGCTAGGCTGAAATAGGCTATAATTTCACACTCAAGCGTTTAAACGAGTAGTAGGTGTTAAAATTAAAATGTACGAAGGATAAAAATGCAAAAAAGTGAAATCAATTATGAATACACTTACACAAAAAATCTGCCTAATATATTAGATGTTTTGGGAGTCTCAATTGTTTTTACTTCAACAACGTTAGCAAAGGTTGTTAAGTTGTCTAGCTTTGAGGATACTCTAAAAATTAGTAATACAGATATTGACATACCGATATTTGTAGATAAAAACAGTGATAAAATCATTGTATCTAGTTTAGATGATATTTTAGTATTTAAACAAGAGAGTGAGAGCTACATTTTAAATGAGAAGATAGAGTTAGACAAAAGTGTTGGAATAAGAGATATAAAGTCTATTGGTGATGATATATTTTATGTAAACTCTAAAAATAGCTCTATTGAGAAAATAAGCGGTGGCAAGGTAGAGGAGTATTTTAAAGCTGACAACATAAGCAGCTTTACATGTAGAGGCTCAAAACCAAGATATGTAACAATCAAAAATACAATATATGACATATTGACAAATCAAGTCATAGTTAATAGTATGTCAAATATTACACTAATTAACTCCATTAACAATAAGCTTATATTTTGCGAAGAGGATTTAATGCAGATTTGTGAGTATGATTTTCAGACACAAAGCATAAGAGTTATCTTTAAACTCACCTCACTAATTAACTCTATTACTCTACTTGACTCCATACTAATTGTTGCACACTCTAAAAATCTATCTACTAAAAGCCCCTATGATAGTCATAGCGGTTTTACATTTGTAAACTTAAAGGATGGTTCAACAATTGCAACTTTTTATTATGAAGATAGTGTCATTGATATCAACTCACTCTGTCTAGTTTCAAGCTCTACATGTAGAGATATTTTAATGAGTGATAGTTTTAAAACTACAACTGTATCGCCAATAGCTTATGAGAGAAAAACAGAAAGATTTCCTAATTTTGAACTACTAAAAGGTTGCACACTTAAAAGTAGATTCAGTTACAACAACTACAAGTTCATAAACAATTATCGCAAAAATAGTTACGACAACATAAAAGCACAACTTGATGAACTCTTTGATAAAAATAGAGATTACACCTCTTACAATGAAAAAGAGTTTGGAGACAATAACTTGCTTTATACAATTCACAATAAACAGAAGATTATTGGTGCAGTAACTTTTTCAAAAGGATACTTTCAAAAAGAGTTTGTCTATATTGTAAAGGTTTTAATAGATCAAGAAGCAAGAGATCGCAATCTATTTTTAGTCTCGCTCTTAGCAACTATTGGTTTTGCGAAAAATAGTATTGATGATGAGGCTACTTCTATTATGTTTTCAACTGAAAATCCAAAAATTATCAAAAATGGTGTTAAAAAAAGAGTCTTTGAAAAGTATGGCTGGAAACTAGCGAGCAATGAAGCATCTTCTAAAATAGGCTACAATACTTACAAATATCTTTTGTAATCCATCTACTCTCGAAAACAGAGTTTTCGCAGCTTAATTAAGTAAAAACGAAGCTACCTCATCAATATTAGAGTGTAACAACAGTGGTGGATTTTCCATATTTTTAAAGTATGGATATGATATTTCATTAAAACTACTTAACTCATTTTCAAAACAGTTTAGTGTTGTTACAAAACTCAAACCTCTTTGTTGAAGTGCTAATTGAGAGAGTATTGTGTCATTGATTGAGCCTAAGTTACAGTGTGACACTAAAAGAGTTTTTGCACGAAAATGCTCTATTAAATCAATTATCATCAACTCTTTATCTAGTGGAACATAAAGACCACCAGCACCCTCGATTAAAAGAATATCACAAAGCTTTTCTACTTTTTTCACTGCTTCATCTATCACATGTAAATCTATTTTTTTAGCACTATTTGCTACGTATGGAGCTGCGGGAAGTTTAAGTTGAATTGGTACAATATCGTTAATTGTTAGTGATGATAGTTTTGAGTTGTATTTCAAAGCAGTCTCAAAAAGAAGCTTTCCATCAAGGGGGTACTCTTGCACCCCACTCTCAATAGGTTTTATGACTCCAACTTTGTAACCTAAGTTTGAAAAGTGTTCAATTAATTTTGTTGTTGTGTATGTTTTGCCAATATCTGTATTTGTGGCTGTTATAAAAATTCTATGCATTTTGAAATTATAACACAATTTTATTTAGTAATTGCCGATATTAACCTCAGATTTATATGAAAGACTCTTATGAAAAATATTGCTAACACATTGAGACTACTCTACATCGATAATGATGAAGAGGCAATTAAGACAACATTAGTTGGTTTAAAAACATACTTTAAAACTATTGATATTGCCAATAGTTATGAAGAGGCAAGAGAGGTATGTGACAAGAAT
The DNA here is from genome assembly GCA_034658915.1 of Campylobacterota bacterium. GTDB lineage: Bacteria > Campylobacterota > Campylobacteria > Campylobacterales > Sulfurimonadaceae > JAYEGD01. The sequence goes on from JAYEGD010000302.1 coordinate 3,115, forward strand.
AAACCAGATATAGTCATTGTAGATATTAGTTTATGCAAGAGTGATGGTGGCGATGTAATAGAGATTATTCGTCAAAAATATAAAAATTTACCCATAATTGCAATATCGACTCTAAGTGATACTCAAAACTTTATTAAAAGCATAACTTTAGGAATTGATGGTTATTTGCTAAAACCATTCTCACTAGAATCTTTTCATAATTTACTAGAAAAAGTAATTAAAACAATAGAGTTACAAATTGAGAATGAGACATATAAAACATCACTAGAGAGACTTGTAAAAGAGAAAACGAATGAACTAAATAACAAGTTAAAATATGACTCATTAACATCTCTTTTATCTCGTGCATCTTTTACTACAGATTTAGAAGCTGTTGGTAAGTTCTCTTTTCCAATTATTTTGCTCATAAACATAGATGGTTTTCGCTCTTACAATGAGCTTTATGGTTTGGAAGTTGGTAATGAAGTTTTAAAAGCATTTGCTGATTTTTTAGTGAAATTTAATGACAATAAAGCATACAAAATTTATAGAATAGCTTCTGATGAGTTTGTGCTTTTTGAGGATATTGCATACATTAACATTGAGAGATACGAAGAGGAGTTAGAGGAGCTTTTTCAATCTCTTGAGCAGACACCACTTTACATTAAAACACTTGATGAAGAGATACATATACATATTACTGTTGGAATATCTTTTAGTCACGAAGACTCACTCTCAAAAGCAGATATGGCACTCTACAGCGCTAAAAAGAGTGGACGACCATTTATAGGGTATAACTACAATATAGATAGAACTTCAGAACTTGAAGAGAATTTGTATTGGAAAAAAGAGATTAAGAGTGCATTAGATGAAAATAGGGTTATTCCACACTATCAACCAATTGTAAATAGAGATGGAGATATTGTTAAGTACGAGGCATTAATCCGTATTAGTCAACAAGATGAAGATGGCAATAAGAGAGTAATTTTTCCACTAAAATTTCTAAATAATTCTCAAACCACAAAACAGTACATCTCTTTAACAGAGTTTATGGTTACGAAATCTATTACAACGATGGCTGAAGAGAATGTCCATATTTCAATTAATTTGAAGTTTGAAGATATTCAAAATAGAACAATCTACAAAGCTTTAATCAATAATTTAAAAAAATATAATGTAGCCCAGCAGACAAAATTTGAGATAAGCAATAGCGTAATTTTTGAAATTTTAGAGAATGAGAAGATGGATGATTTTGAAACCTTTAAATCTTTCATAGAGGAGTTTAGAGAGTTAGGTGTCAAAATTGCTATTGATGATTTTGGCTCAGGTTACTCAAATTTTTCACAAGTGATGGGAATAAATCCAGATTTTGTAAAAATAGATGGAACACTAATTCAAGATATTGACAAAAATAAAAAATCATTTGAACTTGTAAAAGCGATAGTGCATTTCACAAAAGAGCTAGGCATTAAAACAGTAGCAGAGCATATAGAGACAAAAGAGGTATATGATATTGTCTATAATTTAGGTGTAGATGAGTTCCAAGGACACTATTTTGGTGAGGCTAAAGAGAAGCTAGTGTAACAGATAGAAGCGTAAAAAAAGTTTTATACATAAGTTAATAATCTATATTTAAACAACTTTTCGATAATATTGCAAACATTTTTTTATAAGGGTATAAATATGCTAGAGGGTATAATTAGAGAGAGTATTGACAAACAAGCTACTAAAACGCTTCGTCGTGATGGTTATCTAATTGCTAACATCTATGGAAAAGGATTAAGCAATATTAACGCAGCATTCAAATCAAATGAGTTCATTAGAACTACTCGTAACAAAGAGAGTGTTGCGTTTGATGTAAACGTAGCAGGACAAGCACTTAAAGTTGTTGTTCAAAGTTATGAGTCACATCCAGTCACTGGGAACTTACTACATGTAGATTTAATGGTTGCTCAACCAAATGTTGTAACTAGCTACCATATTCCAGTAAAAACTACTGGTGAAGCTATTGGTGTTAAAAATAAAGGTATGATTTATATCGCAAAAAGACGTCTAAAAGTAAAATCTACTGTTGAGAATTTACCAGATGCAATTACTGTGGATGTAACTAATTTAGATGTTGGCGATTCAGTTCTTATTCGTGATTTAAATGGAATTGAAAATGTTAAATTTACAGATAGCGATCGTGTATCTGTATTAAGTTGTATTAAAGCTAAATAAGCACTATTAAAATGCTTATAGTTGGTCTTGGAAATCCAGGGCAACAGTATCATAACACTCGACACAATGTCGGGTTTATGGTTATTGATGAACTCCTAAAACGACACTCCCACACACAAATTAAAAAAACAGACTTTCAAGGTGAGCTTTTTAAAGTTAACTCACACTACTTACTAAAACCTACAACATTTATGAATTTATCTGGAAAGTCAATAGCAGCAGTAAAAAAGTTCTACAAAATAGAGGATGTCGTTGTAATTCATGACGATTTAGACCTACCTTTTGGAGCATTGCGCTTTAAAAGAGGTGGTGGTCATGGTGGTCATAACGGCTTGAAATCTACAGATGAATCAATCAGTAAAGAGTATATGCGAGTAAGAATGGGTATAGCAAAACCAACAGACAATACAAAAATTGTAGATTGGGTTTTAAAAGAGTTCAGCGAGACTGAAAAACCATATTTAAGCAAATGGATAGACTCTACATGTAATGCAGTTGAAAAAATTCTAACTCAAAACTTTGATGACGTTTCATCTCAATGTAGTGTAAAAAAGATTACCATTGCTATTTAGATATATATCGTATCACTACTTAAAATATTTTCTTCTAATATTGAGTGCTTTACTCTTTTTTATGGTTGGTTTTGACTTTATTGAGAACTCTCACAAGCTACCAGACTCTGCTAACTTAATTTTACTTTATGTGATGTACATTGCATTTTTTGGCATAGATATGCTTCTGCCTATATCTTTAGTATTTGCCATGATAGCAACAAAGGTTTTTCTAATTCGCTCTAATTCACTTGTCTCATTTTATGCTCTTGGTTACTCAAAGCAAGATGTTTTAAAACCTTTTATAGTTGTCTCTAGTGTTGTGACTCTAATTTTTGTATCTCTACACTTTACATCTTTTGCAAGAGCTGATGAGTATGCTCAAAATATTAAATCCTCATCACAACACATAAAACCTACTAGTGATCTGTTTTTTAACTTTAATAATCAATACATCTACTTTGAGAAGCTCTTTCCAATTAAAGAGGAGGCGCAAAATGTTAGAATATTCACTATTGAAAACCAAGAGTTACTAAGCACAATTGTTGCAACTAAAGCGTATTTCAAAGATGACTATTGGCATATAGATAAAGCTGAAAAAATAACAGCACCAACTAACTTAAGCTTAGATGGTGAGGGAATAAAAATTGAACATATAAATAACATAAAGATACTACATGAATTTCGTCCAAAAATTTTAGATCAAATTTATGAGGGAAAAGTTAACTTTACAATAACAGATGCAATAGATGCAGTAAAACTTTTGAGTGAGCAAAATGTAAATGTGGATAGAATAAAAAGTGCTCTTTACAAAATATTCATCTACCCATTTTTTGTGCCATGGCTAGTAATGATAATATTCTTTTTTGTACCAATTAGTTCAAGGTCTCAAAATGTTACACTATTTAGCTTTGCTGCCATACTATCAACACTACTTGTTTGGGGTATTTTATTTACATTTATAGAACTCTCAAATAATAAAACAATTAGCGCAGAAGTTGGTATAATTGCGCCAAATATTATACTATTTATGATTGCGTTTTTTAAATGGTATCAAGCAAATAAATCTATATAAAAAATAATACACAACTCAATATATCTCAAAAAATCTATTTTTTGAAGCTTTAGGGGGTTGTAGGGACGATAAGTGCCTGACCATAATAGATGACATATTCAACAACATTTAAAAGGTTTAGATTCAAGGCGAACTTTGCTTGGCGATGCTAGCATCGTTAAGTGAAGTTCAACGCAGAAGATGAATCTTTTAAATGTTGCCCGTAGGGTGAAAAGATAAGCTACAATCTGCTTCGTTAAAACCTCTTGTGGCACAATAAGTGCAA
>JAYEGD010000303.1:0-7181 GCA_034658915.1 Campylobacterota bacterium
ATTCAACAACATTTAAAAGGTTTAGATTCAAGGCGAACTTTACTTGGCGATGCTAGCATCGTTAAGTGAAGTTCAACGCAGAAGATGAATCTTTTAAATGTTGCCCGTAGGGTGAAAAGACGAGGTACCCCTTGAGGGTGTAAGCTACAATCTGCTTCGTTAAAACCTCTTGAGGCACAATAAGTGCAACTGCGAGATTTTGCCTCACAGCTTATAGCTTCTCTTTTCATTGAATATGTCATCTATTATGGTCAGGCACTTAATATAGATAAGGGTATAACTATGAAAGTTTCATTAACTCATGTTCCACATATTGCAAACAAGATTGCTATTGATTTAGCTAACAGTGGGTTTGTCACACTAACTCATGGCCTAGATAGCGTCTCAGAAGTTGCAAGTAAATTTTTAGTACAGAGTATTAAAAAAGAGGTGGCACTAGAAGAGAGAGTGCATGAAATAGTTGATGATAATGAAGAGCAAATAGATTTTTACTTAGCAGATGAGAGACAACTTTTCTTTATGATTAAGAAAAAATTAGCTGATGAATATGGTGTAATTTTATCATATGATGACAGATATTCTGACTTATCGCATAAAATTTTAGATGGTCTTTATGATGAAGATTTACTAAGATATGATGTAAGTGAAAATAAAGTTAAAAATATTATTTTTGAAGCAATGACATCTTTTATTTCAGATAGTTCAGATATTGAATCAGCAGTCCATGATAAATTGAGAAGTTATAAACGTAAAATTATTCCAGGGACTGACGAGTTTGACATACTTTATGAAAAATTTTATCAAGAAGAGTTACATAAAAAGGGCATGGCATAATGAATAAAGCGTATATCTACTTAGAAAATGGAATATTTTTAGAAGCAAATAGTTTTGGTGCTGAGGGTACAACAACAGGTGAGATTGTTTTTAATACTTCACTAACTGGGTATCAAGAGATAATAAGTGATCCATCATATGCAGGTCAATTTGTTACATTCACAATGCCAGAAATTGGAAATGTTGGTGTAAACGATGAAGATATGGAGAGTGTAGGGGCATTTACAAAAGGTGTTATGGTTCGTCAATATCAGCATAGAGACTCAAATTTTCGCTCGCAAGGAAATTTAAGTGATTTTCTAAAAAAGTATAATGTTATGGGTATTTGTGACATAGATACACGCTATTTAACAAAGATGATACGCAAAGAGGGAGCTATGATGATGATAGCTTCAACGCAAATAAGTGACAAAGATGAACTTAAGAAATTGCTATCAGAATCAAAACGTATTGAAGAGATTAACTATATAGAAGAGGTAAGCACAAAAGAGAGCTATTTACATGCAAATGGAACTTATGATGCTTTTAATTTTTGTTACAAAGATGCACCAAAACCCAAAGCAAAAATTGTTGCAATAGACTTTGGTGTAAAGAGAAATATTTTAAATGAGTTGACAGATGCTGGAATTAGTGTAGAAGTTGTCCCAAACACTTTTTGTGAAGATGATCTGATTTCAAGATATGATGCAAAAGAGATAGATGGAGTATTTTTGTCAAATGGACCAGGTGACCCACTTGTTTTAAAAGATGAACAAGAGAAAATAAAGAGACTAATTGCTCATAAAATTCCAATGTTTGGAATCTGTTTAGGGCATCAACTTCTCTCTATTTCGCATGGCTATGAGACTTTTAAACTAAAATTTGGACACCATGGTGGTAATCATCCTGTGAAAAATATTGAGACAAATATGGTTGAGATAACTGCACAAAATCATAACTATAATGTCCCAGACACAATAAAAGAGATAGCAAAAGTTACTCACACTAATCTTTTTGACAATACAATTGAGGGATTAAAATATAGTAATGAACCTATTTTTTCAGTTCAACATCATCCAGAATCAAGTCCTGGTCCAAAAGAGAGTCGTTACATATTTAACGAATTTTTAAACCTTTTAACTACTTCAAGATAATAAAAATTTATTTGTTTCACCTATTTAGGTGTAACAAATCTTCTCACTTTATAAATAAAAACTTAACCATAAATATTATATCTTCTATAATGTTTAAATATTAATTAATTTAAGAAAACTTAAATCATTACATAGATAACATTATGTGTTTAAATTGTCTGATTTTATCTACAAAATAGATTTTGTTCATAATTTTAGGCTTTTATGCTTTGAATCTTAAGGAGGCTGTATATGGAGAATCGTCCATTAGAGTATGATTATTCTGTTGCTAAGATGTTTATGTTAACAACAGTTTTACTTGGAATTGTAGGTATGCTAGTAGGTGTTATACTTGCATGGCAACTTGCATTTCCATCGGTAAATACTATTTTAGGTTCTGGAGTTGCAGAATATACTAACTTTAGTCGTTTACGTCCACTGCATACTGATGCAGTAATTTTTGGTTTTACATTAAGTGGTGTTTGGGCTACTTGGTACTATGTTGGACAACGTGTTCTAAAAGTATCAATGGCTGAGTCACCATTTTTAATGTTCTTAGGTAAACTACACTTCTGGTTATATCTTGTTGGTGTTGTTGCAGTTGTTGGATCTCTTTTAATGGGTATCACAACTTCTAAAGAGTACGCAGAGTTTGAGTGGCCAATTGATATCGCTATCGTTATCGTATGGGTACTTTGGGGTATGGGAATTTTTGGTTTAATTGGTATTAGACGTGAAAAATCACTATATATCTCAATTTGGTACTATATTGCTACATTCTTAGGTATAGCTATGCTTTACCTGTTTAACAATATGGAAGTTCCAACTTATTTCGCTTCAGGTGGAATTGGTGCATGGTATCACTCAGTATCAATGTATTCAGGTACAAATGATGCGTTAGTACAGTGGTGGTATGGTCATAATGCAGTTGCATTTGGTTTTACTGTTCCTATTGTTGCCATGATTTATTACTTCTTACCAAAAGAATCAGGTCAAGCTATTTATTCATATAAACTGTCTTTACTTTCATTTTGGGGTTTAATGTTCGTTTACCTTTGGGCAGGTGGTCACCACCTTCTATTCTCAACTGTTCCTGACTGGATGCAAACTATGGGATCTGTTTTCTCTGTAGTGTTAATTCTTCCATCATGGGGTAGTGCTATCAATATGCTTTTAACAATGAAGGGTGAGTGGCAACAAGTTGCTTCATCTCCATTAATTAAGTTTATGGTTTTAGCTTCAACATTCTATATGTTCTCAACGCTTGAGGGTCCAATTCAAGCAATTAAATCTGTAAATGCAATTGCGCACTTTACTGACTGGATTGTTGGTCACGTTCATGATGGTGTTCTTGGATGGGTTGCATTTATGATTATGGCTGCACTTTTCCATATGGCTCCACGTGTATTCAAACGTGAGATTTACTCTAAATCTTTAATGAATACTCAATTCTGGATTCAAACATTGGGTGTTGTTTTATACTTCACATCAATGTGGATTGCAGGTATTACTCAAGGTATGATGTGGCGTGCTCATGATGAATTTGGTAACTTAGCTTACTCTTTCATTGATACAGTAACAGTTCTTCACCCATATTACACAATACGTGCAGTTGGTGGTACACTATTTTTAGCAGGTATGTTTATATTTGCTTACAATATGTACAAAACTATGTCATCTCGTCCTGTTGAAGAGAACGAGCTACAATCAGCATCGCCTATGGGCGCTTAATAGGAGGGTATAAATATGTTTCATTGGTTAGAAAAAAACCCGTTCTTTTTTGCGGTTGCAGTTTTCGTTGCTATTGCTTTTGCAGGTTTGGTTGAGATATTACCTAACTTTTACAAAGCTTCTCAACCTACAGTGGGTACTAAACCGTACTCTACTTTAGAGTTGGCTGGTCGTCATGTATATATTAAAAATAGTTGTAATGCTTGTCATTCACAACTAGTTCGTCCATTTAAAGCTGAAACTGATCGTTATGGTCACTACTCAGTAAGTGGTGAGTATGCTTATGATAGACCTTTCTTATGGGGATCAAAACGTACTGGTCCAGATTTATTACGTGTAGGTAACTACCGTACTACAGACTGGCACGAAAACCATATGAAAGATCCTGAGGGTGTTGTTCCTGGTACTATTATGCCAGCATACCCATGGATGTTTACAAACTTAGCTGATGTTGATACTGCTTATGCAGAGCAATTAACAGTTAAAAATGTATTTAATGTACCATACAATAAACCTATTCCTATGAAAGATGGTTCAAAAGCTACAGTAAAACTAGCTGCAACTTTAGCTGAAGCAAATGCTGACGCTCTTAAAGAAGCAAAAACTATTACTGCAGATATGAAAGATCAAAGTGTTAAAGATGCTGTTAATGCTGGAAAAATTCCAGAAATTGTAGCACTTATCGCTTATCTTAACCGTTTAAAATAAGAGAGGTTAATTAAGTGGATATTGCACAATTACAAGCTTATGGTTATTTTATATTAGTTTTTTTATTAGTAGTGATACTCTATTCATATATTTATCACCTCTATAAAAATAGAAAAAGTAGTTCTGGAATTGACTATGAAGAGTATAGTAATATCGCACTTAATGATGACATTACGGCTACGCCGATTGAGAAGAATGAAAAAAGGGAGGCATAATGAATAAATTAGTGCTTTGGGGTATTATTATTACTGTAGCTATGCTTGGTTTTACATATCTTGCTGTTGGTACATCTGAGGGTGGACTAAATGGAGATGTTGTTAATCAATTAGCAGTTGCAGGTGCAGTAGTTTTAGTTATAGTTACAGTTTTTGTTGTTATTAAGTATGTTCGTCAAATGCAAAATGACACTGCAAGTGGTGAACTAGCAGATGAGAACTGGGATGGTATCGGCGAGTACAAGAATGATTTACCAATGGGTTGGGCAGTAATTTTCTTACTATCAACTATTTGGGCAATCTGGTACATTTTAGCTGGTTACCCTGTAAATGCGTATTCACAAATTGGTGAGTACAATGAAGATACAGCAGCTCATAACAAGAAATTTGAGAAAGAGTATGCAGAGATTAAAAATGACCCTGCTCGTTTAATTGAGATGGGTGAGTCAGTTTACTTAGTACAGTGTGCTCCATGTCACGGTCTTAAAGCTGATGGTATTGATGGAAAAGCTGCTAAGCTACGTCATAATCGTTTAGATTATGCAAGTGTGCTATATGCTATTGAGAATGGTTCAAACCAACTTGGTGGTTACATGACTGGTATGATGCCAGCTGGTATGGCTAGCGGTCAAACTGCTAAAGATATCGCTACTTACGTTGCAAATGGACTAAAAGGTGAAACAGGTTCAGCTGCTTATGCAACTGCTTGTGCTGCTTGTCATGGTGCTAATGGTGATGGTATGAATGGTATGGCTCCAAACCTTACTGCTTTTTCTACTAAACTATTAAATAGTGTTTTAGAAAATGGTAAAAAAGGTGGAATTGGTGTAATGCCAAGTTTCAAAAATACTTTAACGCCACTACAAATCGATGCTGTTGAAGCATACGTTATTGATATTAGTAAGTAAGGGGTAAATTATGAATGAAAATAGAAGTATATTTGCTCTTAGTGGTATAACTGGTATGTTAATAGCAACTGTGTTGTTGTTAGGTATATTAGCAGGTTTAACTGTTTGGGGTCTAGCTGTTCAAAATGCTAGTGCAGATAAGTTTTATGAACTAAAAGATGAGACTTCAATTAAGATGTTTAGTGTTGATAACACTAAGCATCGTGTTGATGTAAACTAAGGAGAAAAGATGGATAAAATAATTACTCTTGCGCTAGTAGTAGCTGCTGGGATTACACTTTGGTCAGTTCTTACTCCTAATCATCTTTTTGTTGGTTAAGGGTACTTAATTGTTTAAGCTTAGAGGGCTATACGCCCTCATCCTCTTATTGTCTCTCACAAGCATTTTAAATGCAAAATATTTATATAAAGATGATGTTGTTAAAAATCCAGATTTTGCTCATGAGATTGAGCGAGTAGGTAGTGAACTTTTTGAAAAAACTGGTGTACAACTATATTTAGTTTTAGCCAAAGATTTACCGAGTGAGTACAACAGTACAGTAGAGTACGAAAAGTCACTTCTTAAAAATTTTAAAGAGCCAGTTGTGTTGCTTACATTTGTAGAGTTTCAAAATAGTGTAGATATTATTGCTAGACCTACATCTTTATATAAAGATTTTGATAAAAAACAAGTCCTTAGTCCATATATGTCATTAGCGACAAAGTTGGTATCTGCTCTTCTTTTTGCAAGAAGCATAGATCAAGCTGATGATATTATTTCGACTCCAAATGGAAATATGATTCCTGTTTTAGCAGAGCGTGAAAAGGGTGAAAATATCATATCTAAATACTCTGTTGGAATGTATCAAGGCTACACAGATATTGCTGATGGTATTGCTAAAACGCACAACGTAACACTAAGCTCCACACCTGAAAGTGGAAGTAGAGATTTTATCGACCTATTTAAAATACTATTTTATGCAATTGTACTTTATGCAATTGTTAGATATATTATGGTCACAAGAAAAAGAAAGAGGATTTTAGATGAAGAAGGAAAGTAGTGGAATTATTTGGCCTTATGCTATAGGCATAAGTATTATACTTGTAATTTTTGCTTCATACTACACTGTTAAAGTTGCTTTAGAGCATCCTGTAGAGCAGAGCAATCTGTTTATGAGAAATTACCATGATGCTGATGCTAATATTAATCAAATTATTATGGATGAGATAGAGTTTAATAAAAATTATCGAGCAACACTTGTAGAGTCTGATATGAATATGAAAAATACAACAGTTGCATTTAGGATTATGACTAAAGATGCAACAATGTTTAATGATGCAAAAATTCAACTTATTTTAACAAGACCTCAAAATGATAAGTCCGACATTAAACCGATTAATCCTATTGTTAAAGATGGTCTTTACACTTTTAGCAATATCGAGCTTTCACATGAGGGACGCTGGGATATTATGGCGAAGATAACAGCAGGTAAGTACTATAGATATTTAGATTATAAGGTAGATACTAGAAATAGTAAAGTAGTTGAGTACTAATAGCCTAGAGGTCTTTAGTACCTCACGTGCCATTAGAAAGCATCTCTTTGATGCTAAAAAGAGTGACTCGTTTTTGAGTAAAACAATCACCATTGGTGAACTCTTTAAAAAATCTATATTAATAGATGATAGAGTCAATA
>JAYEGD010000304.1:0-7087 GCA_034658915.1 Campylobacterota bacterium
GTTTTTTTGCATACTATGTTGCAAAGAGTTATAAAGCTGAGCAAGAGGTGCAGATTAAAGATGATTATTATAAGAGTTTAAGTACATCTATCAGCAATGAACTAAAAACTCTTATTAGAGAGAAAAAAAATACGACTCGCTCAATTGCTGTTTTGGTAGCTAATAATAAAAAGCTACTCTCAATTTTGAAAAATGGGAGCGATGATGCGCTATATTTAAAAGATATGTCTAAGAAGTTAAGAGATGAGACTGATTTTAAAAATGTATGGTTTCAACTTATTGATGCTAATGGTGTGAGTATCTCAAGAAGTTGGACAGATGATAATGGCGATAATATCAATAAAATTAGAAGCGACATTGAAAGTATGTTAAATAGATCAACACTAAAGACTACTATAAGCGTTGGACGATATGACTTAAGCTTCAAATCTATGGTTCCAATATATGATGAGCAAAAGATATTTTTAGGTTTTATTGAAGTTATTACACACTTTAACTCAATAGCTCAAAAAATAAAAAAGTTGGGCTATAAGCCTATAGTTGTCGTTAATGAGAAAATGTCTAGTAAGTTAACTAATCCATTTACAGAAATATTTATAAACAAGAACTATGTTGCTAATAAAAATGCTTCGAAATTACTGATTGATGAAATTTTAAAAGATGGTTTAAAAAGTTATATATCTAATAAAAGCAGATATATAATTAAAAATGATAGATTAGTAGTTAACTACACTATTTTGAATGAAAACAGTGAAGTTATAGCTAATTTTCTCATATTTAAAGAGTTAAAGCTTAGCGATATTGGTGAAATTGAAGATATGAAATTTAGAGTTAATCTATTTTTGATAATTACAATAATATTGCTAAATGTAATTTTCTATATAATATCTATGAAATATAGTGATGTTTTAACTAATATAAACATTAAGCTATTGACAATATTTTTTATCTTTTTTGCTATAGTCTATGCTGTTTATATAACACTTTTATATACCTACTATCATAGTCAAAAAGAGTCATATATTGAGTTGCATAATCAAAATTTTCTTAATGAATTTAAAATTGTAAATAGACAGTACTCTTCAATTGCAAAGACTATTTTTAAGACAACTATTGAAAAAAAGAGTGTTATAGAGCTTCTTGTTTTAGCAAAAGATAGAGACAAAAGAGATGAAGCAAGACAAAAGCTTCATAAGCTACTTAAAGCTGATTATGAACTATTTAAAACATTGGGTGTTAGACAACTTCACTTTCATTTAAGTAATAATGTTAGTTTTTTAAGATTTCACAGACCTATGAAATTTGGTGATAATTTAGCAAGTGTTAGAAAAACAGTAGAGTTTGTTAATTTGAATAATAGATATATTGAGGGTTTTGAAGAGGGAAAAATATTTAATGGTTTTAGATATGTTTTTCCTATGGTTAATATTAGTGATTCTCTCACTGTAGAGCGAGTTGGTAGTGTAGAGGTCTCTTTTAGTGCTATTGTTTTTGCAGAAAACTTTTCAATTTCAAATAATATAAAGAGTGCATTTTTAGTTAAAAGTGACATTATCTCTTCTAATGTATTTGAAAATGAGCAAGAGAACTACTTTGAAAGTTTAATTGATGGATATAGTATTGAAAAAGCTATTTCAATAAAACTTAAAAATCTATTTTTAGATGTAGATTTTTCACTTATTGATTCCAAACAGTATGAAAAGATTATTAAAAAGATTGAGTATGGAAAAGTGTTCTCTATTCAAGGTAGTGATAGATACTCTCTATACACATTTTTACCAATTAAGAGTGCAGTCTCAAATGAAGTAGTTGCAACATTTGTTATTCACTCACGCAACAATATGCTTGTTAATTTTGAGAATATATTTTATATATTATCACTTAGTGGATTTATATTTTCACTACTAGTTTTTATGTACATATATAAAGAGATAGTCAGAAAAAGAAATTTTGAAGCAATATCTATTAAGACACAACACATTTTAGATGCACAAGACTCCTTAATTATTGTTACCGATGGTATTACTCTTTTAGATGCTAATACAAAATTTTTAGATTTTTTCTCATACAATAGCTTGGAGTCATTTAAAGAAGATTATGGTTGTGTATGTGATAAATTTTTAATAGATGACAGATTTTTTCATACTAAAAAAATAGGTAATAAAGATAATTGGGTACATAAGCTTAGTCTTTTAAATTCAAAAGATAGTATCGTCTCTATGCTAGATGCAAATAATACACCGCACTATTTTATGGTTAAACTAAATAGATTTAATGAGAACTATGTTGTTGTGTTCTCTGATGTGAGTGACTCTGTGCATGAAAAATTTGAGTTAGAAAATAGAGCGCTTAAAGACAAATTAACAGGTGCATACAACAGAGACTATTATGATTTAAATATTGACAATATTATTAATAACACTCATAAAGGTAAGCATCTTGGAGTTATATTTATAGATATCGATTTTTTCAAAAAAGTTAACGACACTTATGGTCATAATGTTGGCGATACTGTTTTAGAAAAAACTGCTCAGTTAATCAGTAATAAAATAAGAGATAATGACATCTTAATACGTTGGGGTGGAGAAGAGTTTATTATTTTAGTTTATATTAATTCAAAAGAGAACCTTTATGAAATCGCACAAAATATAAGAGTTTTTATTGAAAATGAGAAGTTTGATGATGTTGGTACTATTACATGTAGTTTTGGTGCAACTTTACATAAAAAAGATGAGGAGATTTTAGATACAATAAAAAGAGCAGATAACGCACTATATGAAGCAAAAGAGAGCGGAAGAAACACAGTAATAATTAAATAAACACGTAAAATGTGCTGAATGGTTACATAAATCTATAGAAGGAAGAAAATGAAAGAGATAACAATAACAATGCCACTAGATATGCATCTACATCTTCGCGATGGAGTGATGTTAGAGAATATTGCACCCTTAACTTCATACAGTTTTAGTGGTGCATTAATTATGCCAAACTTAGTTCCACCAGTTACATCTAAAGATGATGTAATTGAGTATAAACATAGAGTAAAACACGCAATTGGTAATGACTATTTTGAGCCATATATGACTCTTTTTTACCAAAACTACTCAAAAGATTTTTTGGAAAATGTTAGAGATGAGATTTTAGCAATTAAGCTATATCCTGCTGGAATTACTACTAACTCTGAGGGCGGTGTCTCATCTTTTGACATAGAGGCTATGCGTGAAACTTTAGAAGCTATGATAGAGCTTGATGTTCCACTATGTGTTCATGGCGAAAGCGATGGTTTTGTAATGGATAGAGAGGCTGAATTTATGAGTGTGTATGAACTCTTAGCCACATCATTTCCAAAACTTAAAATCATTATGGAGCATATTACAACAAAAGCTGCGGTTGATATGTTGGAAAAATATGAAAATTTGTACGCAACAATAACAGTTCATCATCTACTAATTACACTAGATGATGTTGCAGGTGGAATGCTACAACCACATCTTTTTTGTAAACCAATCGCAAAGCGTCCTGAAGATAGAGATGCTTTAATGAACGTAGCACTTAGTGGTCATCCTAAAGTTATGTTTGGTTCAGACTCAGCACCTCACCCTCAACATAAAAAAGAGTCTTGTGGTTGTGCAGCTGGCGTTTTTACAGCTCCAATTGCACTTCAACTTTTAGCGGAAATTTTTGATGAGAATGACTCACTATATAATCTTCAAGCATTTGTAAGTGATAATGCACAAAATATCTATGGAATTTGTCCAGAGTTCAAAGAGGTTGTCTTAGCAAAAGCTGATTTTTGTGTTCCACCAAAATATGTAGATGTTGTTCCAATGTTCGCAAATGAGACAATTAAGTGGTCAATATTGAGTGTTGATTAGTAGATGGTAAAGAGTAACCATTCAGTACGTAAAATGAGCAAAGCCCATTTTACTACGTTAACACTAGGTTTCTCTCAGCGAGATGCTCAAATCACTAGTGATTTTGATGGTTTTTGTAGGGGTGCTGAATGTTTACGGTAAAGATACTCTTTTTAGAAGATGATGCACTCTTTAGCGAGAGTGTATGTGACTTTTTAGATGAGTGTGGTTATGAAGTAGAGCATTTTTTTAACGGCAATGATGCCCTTGATGCTTCATATGAAAAAAAGTATGACCTCTATTTGTTAGACATTAATGTACCACTCCTTGATGGCGTAACACTCTTAAAAGAGTTACGCTTATCAAATGACAAAACACCAGCTATATTTCTAACTTCACATAATACAAAAGAGATGTTAATGAGTGGTTATGAAGCAGGTGTTGATGATTACATTAAAAAACCGTGTGATTTAGATGAGTTACATGTAAGAGTAGAAGCACTTCTAAGACGAAATGGGGTAGGTGAGCTTCTACATGTAAACAATATTACACTTGATGATAGACAAAAGAGAGTCTTAGTTGATGGTGAAACAATCAATCTATCTTTAAAAGAGTATGAGTTGGCGAAACTGTTTCTATCTTCGCCTAATGAAGTAATTACAAAAGAGATAATAATAGATACTTTGTGGTGTAGAAACGAGAGTGTAAGTGATGGCTCAATACGTGTCTATATAACAAGAATAAAGAATTCGTTTGCAACTTTAGAAATTGAAAATATTCGTGGATTAGGCTATAGGCTAAATATATAACCCATTATGTTTAATAAACTACTGCTCTCTTTAATATTTTTTTACACATTTAGTGTTATGGGAATATTATGGCTATTTTACTACATAGTTGAAGTTATTGGATATAGTGAGATATTAACACTTTTTTTACTCTTTTTTGCTATTGTTTTACTGCTTAGTGTAGTGTTAGCTAAAATATCTATTGAGCCACTAAAAGAGTATTTAGCTCATCTTAAAAATCTCTCTAGTGAAACACTTCATGAACTTAACTTACCAATAAGTACAATAAAAGCAAATGTCTCAATGCTGAAAAAAAGTAGCGTTAATGAAAGAGCATTAAAAAGGCTTCAAAGAGTAAGCAGTGCTTGTGATATGCTACAAAGTAGGTATAGCGAATTAGATTATGCAATAAAAAGACAGACAAAAAGTGTAGTAGTAGAAAAATTCAACTTAAAAGATGTGTTAAGTGATAGAGTTGAATTTTTACAAGAGCTATATGTTAATGTTAAATTCACTCTTAACTTGAGTGATATTGAAGTTAATCTTGATAGAATTGGCTTTCAAAAAGTGATAGACAATATTATTCAAAACGCTATTAAATACTCATCAACATCCTCAACAGTTGAAGTGAGTAATAGTGACACGCTTATTAAAATTAAAGATGAGGGTTGTGGTTTAGATGATGTTGAAATTTTAAAAATATTTGAAAAATATTATCAAAGTGATAGCGTTATGGATGGTTATGGCATAGGACTTAGTATGGTTAAACGTTACTGTGATGAGTCAAAAATAGCGATTTATGTAGAGTCCAAAAAAGATGTTGGAACAACATTTATATTAGATTTTAAAGGGGTAAAAAGTGCAAAGTAATGAGTGGTTAAAATGGGCAGAACAGTCGTTAGACTATGGAGTAATAGGGTTGTTAGTATTAATGAGCATTATTTCATTGTGGTTATTTATTGAGCGACTTATGTTTTATAGTACAGTAAAATTAGAAGAGTATGAGAACAAAGACCATTTAGAGTTAGATTTAAGTAATAATCTATCTACAATTGCAACAATGGGATCAAACGCTCCTTATGTTGGACTATTAGGTACAGTTTTGGGAATTATGATTACTTTTTACACATTAGGAGACATGGAGACAATTGATGCAAAAGTGATTATGGTAGGGTTGGCTTTAGCACTAAAAGCGACTGCTATGGGTTTAGTTGTTGCAATTCCATCTATTGTTTTTTACAATGTTTTACTTAGAAAAATGGAGAAGCTATCAACACTATGGGATATTCACTATAAATCATGAAAAAGTTACAAAAGTTTGATCAAATAAACGTTATACCTTTTATTGATATTATGTTGGTACTTCTTGTAATGGTTTTAACTACATCTACATTTATAAAACAAGGAATAATCCCTGTTGATTTACCACACTCAAAAGGTGCGCAAGCTAAAAATGAGAAGAAAAAAGAGTTAACTATTTACATAACAAAAGATAATAAAATATTTTTAGATAAAAATGAGGTTACGCCAGTTGAACTGCAAGATAGACTCTCTACAATGGACAAAGAGAGTGAGATTATCTTAAGAAGTGATAAAGATTCTACATTCCAAGAGTTTGTAAGTGTGATGAATATACTCAAAAAGTTACAATTAGAGCAGATTTATATTATTACTAAAGAGTAGTTATGATAAAATTAATAAAATTATATAGCATAAGGAATAGTTATGAATAATATGTCAATTGCAAAAAAGGTACATATACCTTTAGTAGCGACAATAAGTATTGGGTTTTTAATTATTTTAATCAATTTTTTTAGCTCAATTAGTACAATAAAAGATGAGGTATATACAACACAATCAGATATCTTGAACGATTACTTTACTGCTGCACTAGAGTCCAAAGAGTCAGTTTGTATTACAAATGCTCTTAATATTGCAAACAATTATCACGTTGTAAATGCACTTAAAACTGCAGATAGAGAGGTGGCAATAGATGGTCTAAACACACTATCAAAATCATATAAGGATAATACTGATTTTAAGAATATTAAAGTTCATGTTCATGATGCAAACGCGCATAGCTTTTTACGTGCATGGAAGCCAACTAAATTTGGAGATGATTTAAGTGGTTTCAGACAAACAGTAAATGAGGTTAAAAAATCTCATAAAGCTATTGTTGCAGTTGAGCTTGGACGTGCAGGGCTTGTTCTTCGTGGTTTAGCACCTGTTATGGATGGTAGTGAATATTTAGGTAGTGTAGAGTTTATGCAAGGTCTAAACTCAATTGTTAAAGGTGGAAAAAAACACAATATTGATGTAGCAATATATTTAAAAAATGAGTATTTAAAAGTTGCAACATTAATGGGTGATGCACCTAAGCTTCAAGACTATACACTAGCAGTTAATGAGAGTGTAGTTTCTAAAGATTTTACAGCTAATTTAGGC
>JAYEGD010000305.1:0-7030 GCA_034658915.1 Campylobacterota bacterium
AGAATAAACACAAACATTGCGGCTATGAATGCTCATACAAACGCAGTTTCAAACAACACAAATATGGATAGCTCACTTCAAAAGTTGAGTTCAGGTTTAAGAATTAACTCTGCTGCAGATGATGCATCAGGATTAACAATTGCGGACTCATTACGTTCTCAAGCAAACACTTTAGGTCAAGCAATTAAAAATGCTAATGATGGTATTTCAATTGTTCAAATTGCAGATAAAGCAATGGACGAACAAGTTAAAATTCTTGATACTATTAAAGTTAAAGCTACTCAAGCTGCACAAGATGGTCAAAACTTAGATTCTCGTAAAGCGCTACAAGCGGATATTACAAGGCTTATGGAAGAGCTAGATAATATTGCAGGAACAACATCTTATAATGGTCAAAACCTGCTTTCAGGTCAGTTTACAAACAAAGAGTTCCAAATTGGTGCTTACTCGAATCAAACAATTAGTGCATCAATTGGAGCAACTAGTTCAGATAAAATTGGTAATACACGTTTTGAGACAAGTCAAACAATTACAGGTAGCTCAAACGAGAGTTTGACATTTACAGTTGGCGACTCTAAATTTACTTTAGAATCAGTTATAGTATCTACAAGTGCTGGTACTGGTATTGGTGTATTAGCAGAAGTTATCAATAAAAACTCAGATCTGTTAGGTGGTATTCAAGCATCTTTTGATGTACAAACTACAGGTACTGCTTCTGTTTCAACAGGTACAATATCTAGTCTTTCAATTAATGGAATAAGTATTGGTGATGTTAAAATTGATGATGCGAATGATTCACAAGGTGTTTTAGTAGATGCTATTAATAACTACTCAGCAGATACAGGTGTAGTTGCATCAACAGATAGCCGTGGACGTTTAGAACTAACATCAAATGATGGACGTGCAATTCAGATTTCAGGTGCTAGCTTATCATCAATAACTGGTATTGGTGCAAGTAATGCAGATTTTAATGCAGGACGTTTAAGTCTAACAAGAGTTGGAGCTTCTGATATTCAAGTATCAGGTTCAGGTGCTACAACAGCTACTGGTCATGATATGACTAACAATCTTAAAACAAATGCTATGGAAGAGAGTGTTAATCTTCGTGATACAAAAGGTTCACTAACAACTAATCAAGCAAGTGCTATGGGCTTTAATGCTAATGCTAATGTTGTTGGAGTAAGTGGAGCTGGTAGTACTGGAAACGTAAGTGGTGGTGTTACATCAATGGCAGGTGCGCAAGCTGTTATGAAAATTGCTGATTCAGCTCTAAAAAGATTAGATCAAGTTCGTTCTGATTTGGGTGCTGTACAAAATCAGTTACAATCAACTATTAATAATATCTCTGTTACTCAAGTTAATGTAGCATCAGCAGAGTCACAAATTAGAGATGTAGATTTCGCAGCAGAGAGTGCAAACTTCTCAAAACTGAACATCCTTGCACAGTCTGGTTCATACGCAATGAGTCAAGCTAATGCAATGCAACAAAATGTTTTAAGATTATTACAATAATCTTGAAATATTTCTTTAGAAAATATGCTTAGAGTGCTTCAGTAGTCTAAGTAAAAGTAGCGCACTTGCGCTACTTATTTAGTATCTACCTCATTTTAAATTATCAATATAAACTCTTAAAATCACTTCCTTATTAAGTGCTCAGGCACTTACATTGGAACACTATTTGCTTTATTACTTTATAACTTAATTATTGCATGGATGCAATGGGATTTAAAGGATGACTTATGGGATTTAGAATAAATACAAACATTGCGGCTATGAATGCTCATACAAACGCAGTTTCAAACAACACAAATATGGATAGCTCACTTCAAAAGTTGAGTTCAGGTTTAAGAATTAACTCTGCTGCAGATGATGCATCAGGATTAACAATTGCGGACTCATTACGTTCTCAAGCAAACACTTTAGGTCAAGCAATTAAAAATGCTAATGATGGTATTTCAATTGTTCAAATTGCAGATAAAGCAATGGACGAACAAGTTAAAATTCTTGATACTATTAAAGTTAAAGCTACTCAAGCTGCACAAGATGGTCAAAACTTAGATTCTCGTAAAGCGCTACAAGCGGATATTACAAGGCTTATGGAAGAGCTAGATAATATTGCAGGAACAACATCTTATAATGGTCAAAACCTGCTTTCAGGTCAGTTTACAAACAAAGAGTTCCAAATTGGTGCTTACTCGAATCAAACAATTAGTGCATCAATTGGAGCAACTAGTTCAGATAAAATTGGTAATACACGTTTTGAGACAAGTCAAACAATTACAGGTAGCTCAAACGAGAGTTTGACATTTACAGTTGGCGACTCTAAATTTACTTTAGAATCAGTTATAGTATCTACAAGTGCTGGTACTGGTATTGGTGTATTAGCAGAAGTTATCAATAAAAACTCAGATCTGTTAGGTGGTATTCAAGCATCTTTTGATGTACAAACTACAGGTACTGCTTCTGTTTCAACAGGTACAATATCTAGTCTTTCAATTAATGGAATAAGTATTGGTGATGTTAAAATTGATGATGCGAATGATTCACAAGGTGTTTTAGTAGATGCTATTAATAACTACTCAGCAGATACAGGTGTAGTTGCATCAACAGATAGCCGTGGACGTTTAGAACTAACATCAAATGATGGACGTGCAATTCAGATTTCAGGTGCTAGCTTATCATCAATAACTGGTATTGGTGCAAGTAATGCAGATTTTAATGCAGGACGTTTAAGTCTAACAAGAGTTGGAGCTTCTGATATTCAAGTATCAGGTTCAGGTGCTACAACAGCTACTGGTCATGATATGACTAACAATCTTAAAACAAATGCTATGGAAGAGAGTGTTAATCTTCGTGATACAAAAGGTTCACTAACAACTAATCAAGCAAGTGCTATGGGCTTTAATGCTAATGCTAATGTTGTTGGAGTAAGTGGAGCTGGTACTACAGGAAAAGTAAATGGTGGTGTTACAACAATGGCAGGTGCGCAAGCTGTTATGAAAATTGCTGATTCAGCTCTAAAAAGATTAGATCAAGTTCGTTCTGATTTGGGTGCTGTACAAAATCAGTTCCAATCAACTATTAATAATATCTCTGTTACTCAAGTTAATGTTCAATCTGCTGAGTCACAAATTAGAGATGTAGATTTCGCAAGCGAGAGTGCAAACTTCTCAAAACTGAACATCCTTGCACAGTCTGGTTCATACGCAATGAGTCAAGCAAACGCAATGCAGCAGAATGTCTTAAAATTACTACAGTAAATATACACTAAAATGAACAAGTCCATTTTAGTGGCAGGGACATATTTGTCCCTACAATCCCCTAAAGCTTCAAAAGTAAACTTTCTTTTTAAAACTATGTTTTTCTTTTTTTTGTTGCTTGAACTAAGTAAAACCAAATTAACCCACCAAAAACTAAAATGATTAGTGGTGCAATGTATGGGCGTTCTAAAATAATTTCATACATTTTAACGATTGATTCTCCAGCCAAAAAACTTCCAATTCCAACAATTAAACCCCATAAAATTGAAGCTATAATATTTAAAATAGTAAATTTTGTAAAGCTATATTTTGTGAGTCCAATAGCTAATGGAATAAGAGTTTTTATCCCATAAACAAACTTTTGTAAAATAACAATTAGTGAACCATATTTTTTCATCAACAAGTGTGAAAGAGCAAGTTTTCTTCTATGTTTCTTAATGTGATCCATCATCATACCTTTTTGGTATCTTGACATATAAAAAAGCATTGTATCACCTAGCATATTTGCAACTGTTGCAATTGCAATAGATGTTGTTAAATCCATTTTACCCATAAAAGACATAACGCCAGCTGCCATTAAAGCAACAAAGCCACCACCAAAAGAGTATAAAAAAAGTATGACGTATCCGTAAGTGGACAGGCTTGTAAACATATCTTCCATTAATTTTAATCCTATATCTTTTTAATTTATTACCTGATGTTAAGCACTAAAACGAACTCGTCCGTTTTAGTGGCAGGGACACAGGTGTCCCTACAACCCCCTAAAGCTACGAAAACTTATGTTTTCGAGAAATAAAAAGTCCTATATCTTTTTAATTTTTGCTATTTCATCACGAAGTCTAGCAGCCTCTTCAAAGTCTAGCTTTTTTGCAGCTTGAGACATCTGCATTGAAAGCTCTTTGATAAGTTTTTTTCGTTCCGCTGCTGGCATTTTATCTGCTTTTTTACTTTTTGAGTATAGTTCGCCAACATCTTCTACTTTTAAATCGCTATCCATTACTCTTTTTACTGTAGTTGGAGTTATATTATGTTCTTTATTAAAGTTATCTTGCAGTTCACGCCTTGAATTTGTTAATTCTATTGCATACTGCATAGATTTTGTAATTTTTTGAGCATATAAAATTACTCTTCCCTCACTATTTCTAGCAGCTCTACCAATGGTTTGAATAAGTGAAGTTTTAGAGCGTAAAAATCCCTCTTTGTCCGCATCTAAAATAGCAACTAAACTAACTTCTGGTAAATCAAGACCCTCTCTAAGCAGGTTGATACCTACTAAAACATCAAACTCGCCAACACGCAAACCTCTAATTATTTGGTTTCTCTCTATTGCATCAATATCTGAGTGCATATATTGAATTCTTATTCCTAAATCTAGCAGATATTTCGTTAGTGCTTCAGCCATTTTTTTAGTTAAAACTGTTACTAAAACCCTATCTCCTTTTGCAACTGTTTTTTTAATCTCATCATGCAAATCTTCTACTTGGTTCTGTGACTCCTTAACTTCAATTACAGGATCAAGAAGACCAGTAGGACGAATAACTTGATGCGCAACAGTAGAAGATAGATCTAACTCATACTCATTTGGTGTAGCTGATACAAAGAGATAGTGAGGTGATTTTACAATGTACTCATCAAGTTGCAGTGGTCTATTGTCAAGTGCGCTTGGTAGTCTGAAACCATAATCTACTAAGACCTCTTTTCTACTTCTATCTCCTGCATACATTCCACGAAATTGTGGAAGTGACACATGTGACTCATCTACAATCATTAAATATTTATCATGATGAAGTGTAAAGTAATCGAGCAGAGTGTATGGTGCTTCACCAGCTTTTTTTTCAGTTAAAAGTCTTGAGTAGTTTTCCACTCCTTTGCACATTCCAGTCGATTCTAGCATCTCTAAATCAAACTCAACTCTCTGTTTTAAGCGTTGTGCCTCAACTAGCTTTCCCTCTTTTAAAAAGTAGTCTAGTCTAGTAGCTAACTCATCTTCTATTCTTTGAATTGCTACTGTTAGTTTATCTTTTGTAACACTAAATTGACTAGTTGCATAGATATTTATTTTTTGTTTATCCTCTAATCTTCTGTTCTCTAAAACATCAAAAATATAGATTGATTCTACTTCATCTCCAAAAAATTCAATTCTAACTGCTTCACTCTCCATATATGGTGGAAAAATATCTAGCACATCTCCACTTACTCTAATATGACCGCTATCAAAATAGTCATCATTTCTTGAATAACCCATCTCCACAAAACGTAAAAGGAGCTTTTTTTGGTTAAAACTATCTCCTATCTCTACACTTTGTAGCATCTTTTCATACTCTTCAGGGTCACCCAAACCATAATTAGCAGATACTGATGCAATTACAATTACATCATCATAACTAAGAAGTGAAGCAGTAGCTGAGAGTCTTAAACGTTCTAGTTCATCATTAATAGAACTATCTTTTTCAATAAATAAATCAGAACGAGGAATATAGGCTTCTGGCTGATAGTAGTCATAATAACTAATAAAATACTCAACATGATTATTAGGAAAAAAACTTTTAAATTCACTATATAGTTGAGCTGCTAACGTTTTATTATGTGTCATAATAATTGTTGGCATTTGAGTGTTTTCAATTATGCGTGCCATAGTGTGGGTCTTACCACTTCCTGTTACACCCTCAAGAGTCTGGTACTGATTACCAGCGTTTATTGAATCACTTAACTCTTTTATGGCAGTTGGTTGATCACCTGCTGGTTGATAGTCTGATATTACTTTAAAATTAGTCTCTTTTTTCATCGTCGTATTATACTAAATAAAAGAGCAATGAGAGCTATTCATTACATGTAGATATCAATTTCTCTTCTACATGTAGAGCTTTGTCTTTGTGAATTGTTAAAAAAAACCAAGAAAGAAGAGCAACTGCACTTGCATATAGAAAGAGATTTTCAGGCGAATAGTCATAAACGTAGCCAGAACCAATAGCTCCAATAAATCCACCTAGACCATAGCAAATACCAAAGAAAAACTGTTGAGCTAGTTTTTTATTCTGATATAAAATAAAGAGATAGCTAATAGCAGCAGAGTGAAAAAGAGCAAAAGAGAGAGCATGAATAGTTTGTGATAGAAATATCATATGTAAGTCAGTTGGAAAATAGTAGAGCATAAACCATCTTATTGCAGTTGCAAATGTTGTAAATTGTAGTACATGTAGAAGGTTTAGTTTTAAAATTGGAGCTTGAGTATAGAGCATTACAATCTCAATTATTACACCAAAAGTCCATAAATATACACTCATGTCAAGTGAAATATTATGTGCAGTTTCGTATATTGTAAAAAAGTTATAGTAAGCGCCAAAGCCTACTTGCATCAATAGAAGTCCTAACCAAAGTTTCCAATCATTTAAAATATTTAGTTTAGAAGTTGTAGTCGTCTTACTGCTATGATGTGGTTCCTCATTTTTAACAATTAAATATCCAAAAATTGATGTGAAAAATGTAACAAAAACTAAAAAAGATATAGCAACATAGGAGTTGTCAAGAACTTGAACAAGTAGAAGTGCAACTACAATAAAACCTACTGAACCATAAAGTCTTATCTTTCCATATCTCTCTTTACCAATATGCGTTAGTGCAATTACTTCAATATATGGTAAAACTAAAGAGAGACCAATTCCTAATGTAGTATTAACAACAATTAAACCAGCAAATGAGTCTAATACCAAATAAAAACTTATAGCACTAAAAAAGAGTAAAATCAGTGCAAAGTTGAAAATAGTGTTATT